>JAJYFP010000077.1 GCA_021790855.1 Actinomycetes bacterium | reverse complement strand
TGGCAGCCCCAACGGGATTCGAACCCGTGTCTCCACCTTGAGAGGGTGATGTCCTGGGCCTCTAGACGATGGGGCCTTCGAAGCATATACAGAGTAGTAGAGACTTACTAAGAATCGGTCACTTAAAGCAGGACTCTGATGCGTAGATGAAAAATTTCAGCACCACCAATATCTACACACTTTATAAGTTTAGATATCTCAGCCAAAGCCTGCTAAGAGCTCGGGGGGGAGGACTCGAACCCCCAATGACAGAGCCAGAATCTGTAGTGTTGCCAATTACACCACCCCCGAAAGTCCTATCTAGACTACCTTATGTTACTCCTGTCCATGTCGAATAATGCTCTCTTCTTTATATCCAATTACCTGAGCAACCGTTACTGCGACCGTCTCTCTAAGCATATAGTCAAACTTGAGGCCCCCTTGTATCGGTGAGCCAACGTCGGAGTAGCCACAAGCAGCCACACCAAGAGATCTAGCTATCGTTACAGATCTAAATAGATGAAATCCATCAGAGACTACGATAACGCTACGAACGCGAAGTCTTCTAAGTAGCGGCATTGCGGCTGCCATCGACTGATAAGTATCTTGGCCCCTGCTGCTAGAAAACGCATCCTCCTTGGGAACCGAGTCTCTCATCAATTCAACTTTCCCGACTTCACCCTCAGAGTACAAATCGCCCTTTCTAGATCCGCCTAGTGCAATAACGTAGCGAGCCACTCTTTTTTGATACAGAGAAGCTGCGGTGTTAATTCGCGCGCTAAGCACCTCTGAGGGAACTCCGTTGTACTCTGCTGCGCCCATAACCACAATTGCGCCCGAAGGATCCATGCATTTCGAAGAGGAGTATCTCCAGATAGAAAAGAGGTTATAACCAAACCATAACGAAAAGGCAAGGAAAACTAGCACTAACACAAGAACTGCTCTTTTGATGCTTCTCTCAACCTTAGGCTTCACAAATACTAATGCCGTGATGCTACTGCGTTTCTTATCCGATTCAACGACCGTTCTTTCCCAAGAATCTCCATAGCGACAAATAGCGGAGGACCGACTTTTTTACCGGTAAGGGAAAGGCGAATCGGCGCTTGAAGTTTCCTTAGAGCTAAGCCAAGATCCTCTCCTAAAGACCTAAAATGTTCTTCAAGTCGGTCTCGAGTAAAGTTGTCTTCGCCTTCAATTTTTACTAAGAACTTAGACAGCACATCAAGATCAATGTCACTAAAGTTGTACTGTTCAACTTCAAGTAGAACAGAATCAGTAAATAAGAAATCCACCATCTCGACTACTTCATCAAGCAGTGCGATCCGTTCTTGCACAAAAGGGGCTATCACGTGGAAACTAGCCATCTGTGACTCATCTCCAGTCCACCATGAGTTAGCTTCAAGCACTCCAAGGCAACGTCCGATGAAGTCGTTTACGTTCAACGAAGCCATATAGTGCTTATTGAAGTGCTTCATCTTGACCACATCAAAAAAAGCAGGGGACTTCGAAACCTTCGATAGATCAAAAAGGTCGATCAACTCCTGTCTATCGAGAAATTCGAGATCGTCACCGGGACTCCAGCCCAATAGGGCTAGATAGTTCACCATTGCTTCTGGGAGAAAACCTTGGTCCCGGAAGTCTTCTACCGCAACCCGATCACGTCGCTTTGAAAGTTTAACCCTTTTCTCATTGACTAACACGGGCAGATGAGCAAAGATTGGACTTTGAACTCCCAGAGCTTCATACAAAAGAACGGCTTTCGGAGTAGTTGGAAGGTGTTCTTCAGCACGTATTACATGAGATATCTTTAGGTCCACGTCATCCACAAAGTTTGCCAAAACGTATAGAGCGGCTCCATTACCCTTTAGCAATATGAAGTCTTCAATCGTAGAGTTGGCAAAGGTAACAGTTCCTCGCACAACGTCGTTTACTACTGTGTCACCTGGTGGCACCTTGAACCGAAGGGCGTACCCAGGTTCTGAGGAAAGGGCTCGATCACGACAAAACCCGTCGTATCCGGGTTGACCTCCTCTCATCTTTGCGCGCTCATCGATCTGATCTCTAGTGCAGTTGCAGTAGTAGGCTAACCCTTTTTCATAGAACTCCCTAGCTTGCTGAAAGTATCTGTCTTTGCGTTGAGACTGAAAGTAAGGGCCTTCGTCGAAGTCAATTCCAAGCCAATCGAGAGCCGCTATAATTCCATCAGTCCACTCTTGACGATTTCTCAGCTCGTCGGTATCGTCGATCCGAAGTATGAAGCTTCCGCCTTGCTTTTTTGCGATTAACCAGTTATATAGCGCTGTCCTCGCTCCTCCGACATGGAAGTACCCAGTAGGAGAAGGAGCAAATCGCAGTCTTATCTCTTGTGTCACAATAGGTAGATACTACTACGGTACAACGACTTCCCATTAGCAATGAAAGCAAGGGGAGCCTCTCCATCTCCCTGAAATCAGGACTCGCACACTAGTTGTAAGAGTAAAATCCTCGCTTTGTCTTTCGGCCCAAAAGGCCAGCCTCACACATTCGAGAGAGAAGGGGTGGAGGCGCATAGAGCGGCTCTTTGAACTCCTCATATAGCGACTGCGCAACCGCCTGAGTTGTATCTAGCCCAATTAGGTCTACAAGAGCAAGAGGTCCCATAGGATGGGCGCAGCCTTCAACCATTCCAGCATCGATATCATCAGCGCTGGCGAAACCAGACTCAAACATTCTAATCGCAGACAAAAGGTAGGGGATGAGTAGGGCATTCACTATGAAACCTGCCCTATCTTTCGACCGAATTACATGCTTTCCTAAGGTATCTTGGACAAAGGTCGTCGAGCGTTGTTCGGTCTCGGGAGACGTTAGTAAAGAGCGCACTACTTCAACAAGAGGAAGAACTGGCACGGGATTGAAAAAGTGAATACCTACAACAGACTCTGGACGAGACGTTGACATCGCAAGCTTCATGATCGGAATCGACGAAGTATTTGAGGCCAATATTACATCTTCAACCGTGACGACCTTATCCAAAGCCCGAAAGACCTCTTCTTTCGCTGCTTCTCGTTCTACTACCGCCTCAACTACGAGCTCTCGATCGCCCAGTACCTCCATATCTGTCTCATACAGGATCTTCATCCTCGCAGTCTCGAACTCTTCCTCAGTAATCTTGCTCGCCCTCAGAGCCTTGTGAAGAGAGCCTTCCACTCTCTTCATGCCGCGTTCGACGGATAAAGCATCTGCTTCAACTACAACTACCGACAGACCTTTTCTCGCGCATACCTCAGCTATTCCCGAACCCATAAGTCCGCAACCGACTACGCCAACTTTATTAATCAAACGTCACCTCTGTAGACGAGATACCTAAAATATAAACTGCTGGAGTTCACTCTAACGATTTAATACGGATCGGGCCACTACGATCCGTTGGACCTGATTAGTACCCTCGTATATCTGAGTAATCTTAGCGTCACGCATAAGGCGCTCTAGTGGAAAATCCTTAGTAAAGCCGTAGCCGCCAAGGAGTTGAACTGCATCTACCGTTACAGCCATTGCGTTGTCAGAAGCGAACATCTTCGCCATAGCTCCAAATTTGGAAAGCTCATTATCTGGGTCGTCATCCACCAACGCACACGCGTGATATACCAGCCCTCTCGAAGCCTCCACTTTGGTTTCCATGTCCGCTATCATGAACTGGATTCCTTGGTTATCTGTTACTGCTCGGCCGAACTGCTTACGCTGTTTCGCGTAGTTCACCGCGTAATCTATCGCTCCTTGAGCGATTCCAACCGCCTGCGCACCGATCATTGGACGACTACGATCTAAGGTTCCCATAGCGATGTAAAAGCCTTGTCCCTCTTCACCGATACGATTTTCAACAGGAACCCTTACCTCATCAAAGAGCACTTCACCGGTAGGGGATCCTCTAACTCCAAGTTTCTCTTCTAGTTTTGTTACTTGTACGCCCCAATCTTTTTCAACCACAAATGCTGAAATACCTCTATGACCAGCTTCTGGGTCCGTTTTAGCAAAGACTGTATAGGTATCGGATACTCCAGCGTTTGTAACCCAGTACTTGGTTCCGCTAATGACGTATGAGTCTCCGTCTCTCACCGCTTTAGTCTTCATCGACGCCACGTCAGATCCAGCATCAGGTTCCGATAGGCAGTACGAAGCCTGAGCTAGCCCTAGAGCAACATTGGGAATGTACTTTTTCTTTAGCGCCTCTGAGCCCCAATACAGCACCGGGATCATCCCAAGCTTTGAGATCAACATCGTAAGTGAAGTGGACGCACACACTCGAGCCAACTCTTCTACCATGATCGCTTGATCGACACTTGTAGCACCCGACCCGCCATAAGCCTCAGGAAGTCCGAGCGCTGGCAACTCCATCTCAACACAAGCTTTAAATGAGTCCCATGGAAACACCGCAGCGTTGTCAACCTCCGCAGCATGTGGTGCGACCTTTTCCTCCGCAAACCTTCTTATTACAGCTCTGAACTCTTTCTGTTCCGCCGTTAGCACAAAGTTACTCATATAAACATTCTTTCAGTTCTAAAGGAGAATCCCAAATTAGAAGGCGACCTACCACTTCTCCTATCACCATTATCTTACAACTACAGCTAATTTACATAGATCACTCCGACTCCGCAGCGCTGTCATGCTAAGGCTAAGTGACTAAGTATGTAGAACCTCTGCGAGATACCTTATCGCACTGGGATATCTGTACTCTATAGATCCGTGGCGTCCATCAAAGAGTTCAAAACGATGTTTCACCCCCAAGGTAGAGAGCACCTCCGAAAAACACCGAGCACCAACATCAAGATAG
>JAJYFP010000076.1 GCA_021790855.1 Actinomycetes bacterium | reverse complement strand
TTGAGGACCCATTAGTGGTTTCGAAAGTGACGAGAAACTATATTCAAGTAGTGCCAGAAGCACCGCTACACGAGGGTGCAATATCTAATGTAACTAAGTTAGCAGTTATTTCAGAGTCAGACTTAAGCGGTCGGAGAAGGTCACATCGATCGAGGTCTACTTCCACAAAAGTACGTTCCGTTCGCGTAGACTTTGAAGCTTTGGAGATCGGATCCTACGTAGTTCACGACACTCACGGAGTTGCAATCTATCAGGGCATGACTAAGCGAACCCTGGCTGGGGCGGAGCGAGACTACTTACTTTTAGAGTTTAAAGGTTCAGACAAAATCTACGTTCCTACCGAACAGGTATCCTTGATTACTCCATATATGGGGGGCGAAAGGCCCGCCTTATCTCGTCTAGGAGGATCAGACTGGCAAGTTACCAAGGCTAAAGCTCGCAAGGCTGCACAGGAGATTGCACAAGAACTAGTGGTTCTATATCAAAAACGTATCGTCTCTGATGGGCATGCTTTTGCCGGTGACACTCCATGGCAAGTTGAGATCGAGGACCGCTTTCCCTATGAGCTTACTCGAGATCAGCTCAGAGCGATCATGGATGTGAAACAAGATATGGAAAGTCCTAAGCCTATGGATCGTCTGGTGTGCGGTGATGTTGGATTTGGAAAAACCGAGATTGCGATTCGTGCGGCATACAAGGCGGTCCAAGACTCTAAACAGGTCGCGGTTCTAGTTCCAACGACACTACTTGCCCAACAACACTATCAGACGTTTTCAGACCGTTTCGAAGGACAACCAGTGAACGTCGCTATGCTGTCTCGGTTTTTGACAGCTAAAGAATCAAAAGATGTTATTCAAGGAATCACAGATGGGTCGATTGACGTGGTTATTGGGACTCATCGCCTGCTGGCAAAGGACCTTCGTTTTAAAGACTTGGGGCTTTTAGTCGTCGATGAGGAGCAACGTTTTGGCGTGAGCCACAAAGAGCAGATAAAACAGTTGAAGGTAGGTGTCGACGTGCTAACCCTAACTGCTACGCCGATACCGCGGACTCTAGAGATGTCCCTTACCGGAATAAGAGACCTTTCGCTTTTGCGAACACCTCCTAAACGAAGACAGCCGATCCTTACCCATGTAGGTCCCTACGATACACTCGCTGTATCTGAAGCGATTCGGCGGGAGTTAATTCGAGAAGGTCAGGTATTTTTTGTTCATAATCGAGTGAGAGACATAGAAGTAGTAGCTCAAAAGTTGAGGGAGTTGGTGCCTGAGGCAAGGGTTGCTGTCGCGCATGGTCAGATGGATGAGAGTCTCTTGGAGCAGGTAATTATTGACTTCTGGGAGGGCTTATACGACGTATTGGTCTGTACTACCATCATCGAGTCGGGCATTGATATGCCGACCGTCAATACGTTGGTCGTCGATCGAGCTGATCTTTTGGGCTTGGGACAGCTGCATCAGATCAGAGGACGGGTTGGCCGATCGGGATTGCGTGCGTACGCTTACCTTTTTTATCCAGAGTCAGACCAAATATCTGACGTTGCGTACGAACGTTTAAAGACGATTTCGGAGAACGTAGAACTTGGATCGGGATATCGTATCGCCATGCGTGATCTTGAGATTAGGGGAGCGGGTAACCTTTTGGGTGAGAACCAAAGTGGTCATATGGCAGCTGTGGGTTACGATCTCTATGTGAGGATGGTCAAAGAGGCTGTTGCGGAACTAAACGGCATGCCTGTTGAAAAAGTAGTCTCACTACCTAGTGTTGACGTACCTTTGGACGTATATATCCCCGAGTCCTACGTAGACAGAGCAGACCTGCGCTTAGACCTCTACTCTCGCTTTGCTCGTGTAACCTCCCTTCAAGACGTCGATGATCTTGAAGCCGAACTTTTGGACCGCTTTGGAGAGGCTCCAGTTGTTGTCAAGAATCTTGTTGGCTTAGTTCGACTACAGGTCAGGCTGTTAGCAGTTGGTGTTCGAGAGCTGTCAGTGACGAAAAAGATTGGTGCGCTGGGTTTTGAGCTCAAGGTTTCGCCGGTAGAACTTCCACGCTCTCGTAGCGTTCGACTGAAAAGACTATATGCTCGAGCACTCGTGAAAGATAATTTGAAAGAGATAGTAGTTCCGTTAGAGTCAAAGACAGTGTCGCTGGATACCATCGAGAGGTTCTGTAGGGAGATCCTCTTCTCTGACTCGAAATAGCAACTCAGATGATTGGAACCGGCGTTTGATAAAAAATCGTGAAGACTCAGTTGCGTGTTGGAGGATTTCGTCAAGTATCCTTGGTCTTTAACGCATTTACAACTGGTCTTGGATCTATAGAAACTGCCATAGGAAGTTGAGAAGGGAATTGTGTGAGACTTAGATATCTAAGAGAGGTGTTCCTTACTGCTGGAGCAGGTGTTTTGTTGTCAGCGTGTTCTGTTTCACCGTATGCAGCCAAGGTAAATGGAACAGTAATTACTCAAAGTGAACTCCTCAATGAACTAAAGTCAGTGGCGTCGAATAAGTCTTTCGTGTCGCAACTAGAAAAATCCCAAGGTTCCATTTACGGTTCTGGCGTTGGTACCTTTTCCTCTACTTTTACGGCAGAGATATTAAATAGGCGAATCTCGATAACTCTGATTAACGAGGCATTGAAACGTCTTCATCTCAAAGTGAGTTCTTCGGCTCTTGCTGTGGCATATCCGGTAGCGTCGGCAGGGTTTGGAGGTACAACGGTCTTTGCGGCTTTCCCTAAGTCTTACCAAGCTCAGCTTATCTCAGATACTGCAGCCGTAAACACTCTTGAAGCTCACTTAGCCGGGAAGGCACTGACATCTTCGACTATCAATAGTTACTACAATCAAAACGTTGGCTCGTTTACGGAGTACTGTAGTTCGGACGTGTTGGTCTCTACACAGTCACAAGCTAGTACTTTGGCTACTCAGATCTCGAAGGGCGCCTCGTTCTCAACTATTGCGACAAAGTACTCTAAAGACACAAATACAGCTGCGAATGGGGGTGTTTTAGGTTGTGGATTACTGTCGCAGTATACCTCAGCCTTTGGATCTAGCTTTTCAACAGCCGTATCAGCTCTCGGAGTGAACCAGGTTTCCAAGCCGTTCAAAGGGGGGCAGGGGTGGTACTTAGTGGAGGTCACATCTAAGCCCATAGTTCCTGAGGCGCAGGCGGTACCCTCGATCGTATCTCAGCTTCTTGGCTCCCAGGCTCCCATAAAGCTAGCGCAGTATGTTCAAAGCTTCGCAAAGTCGTCTTCGGTGTACGTAAACCCAGCCTACGGAAGTCTCTCTTTAGCTAATGGACAGGTGGCGGTCTTGCCACCCACGCAACCTTCATCGGTAGCTCAAAAAGGGTTCTTCCCAACTCCATCCTAGGAAACACAGCTTAGTTGTGCGGACCTACTAACGTTTTGAAGATGGGTAAAGGGAAAGTCGATATCGTTGGTTTAGGTCCTGGTAGTAACGGTCTCTTGGACGTTGGAATCAAAGAACAGATCCAAGGAGTCGACCTAGTGTACCTTAGGACATCCCGACATCCTAGTGCTGAGACTTTTCTGAGTTGGTGTAGAGGCTTTGAGAAGGAAGTGGTGGTTCTCGACCAGCTATACGAGTCAGCGGAGAGTTTTGACCAGGTATATGAGGAGATTGTTAAACGAGTCGTAAAGGAGGCCGAATCTGGCCGATCGATCCTTTATGCCGTGCCAGGATCTCCGAGCGTTGGAGAACGGACCGTTGTGATGCTAAGGAATTTAGAGGATCTAAATGTAGAGGTTCATCCATCTCTTTCCGTATTGGACCTTGCATGGTCTACACTTAATCTGGACCCGATAGACGGTGTTACAGTCGTCGACTGTCACGATTTGTTGACAGATGCAAGCCGGTTTACTGGATCGATCTTTGTGATGCAATGTTACTCGGCCGATCTTGTGAACGAACTAATGACTCTTGCTGAAGAGAGCGACTCTCAAGTCACCGTCCTTTATCACTTGGGACTTGCAGAAGAAGCTGTTAGGGTTGTTGAAGGGTATAGATGGCCACTACCGAGCGAGCCAGATCACTTGACCTCAATCTTTTTGGCAGATTTTCAAAATCCGTCGTCGAAACTTGGACAACTTTGGGAGACAATTCGTATACTCAGAGTGCAGTGCCCTTGGGACTCGGAACAGACTCATCAAAGTCTCTCAAGACATCTACTAGAAGAAAGTTATGAAGTTGTCGAGGCGATTGATGAGATGACTGTGGCGACCAACGAAGAGATGGATGTAGCGATGGACCACCTTAGAGAGGAGTTAGGAGACATCCTGATCCAGGTGCTATTCCACTCGAACTTGGCTCGAGAATCAGGCTGGTTCTCTATTGAAGACGTAGCAAGCTCTACTGACAAGAAGTTGAAATTTCGGCATCCACACGTGTTTGGCAACGTGCAGGCGACCACTGCAGCGGAGGTGGTGGCGAACTGGGAACAGCTAAAGCGTGTCGAGAAGTCTCGTTCCTCTGTGTTAGAAGGGCTCTCTGCTGACCTACCGTCCACTCTAAAGGCAGAGAAACTGTATAGAAAATTTAAGGGTTTGGGGGGTAGTCTTGCCTTACTTACCAGCCACTCTGATGAAGTGGCCTCGCTCTTTGACGATGCCAAATCAGCCAGCAGTCTTTACGTAGCGGCCCTGGAGGCTTTAGAGTCAAAGGTTGATCTAGATGGTGTCTTTAGAAGGCTCTCAAGTGTGATAGTCGAAGCAGTAGTGACTTTGGAGGGAGAAATTAATCCTTGAGCACCTTTGTCGGTACTCGATTCAAGTTTTGAC
>JAJYFP010000075.1 GCA_021790855.1 Actinomycetes bacterium | reverse complement strand
CAATACCTACTTGGGGCAGGCTCATAAGAGGGACTCCAACCAGCCTATGTTAGGGACAAGTAGCGGAGGAGGAGTCTCTGGCCAAGGAATATTACCACTTTCGCTCAGGATCGTGAGAGAGTTGAACAAAGCCTTTCCTGGTTGTGATATTGTCGGGGTCGGAGGAGTTCATAGTGCTAGAGATGCTCTAGCTTATTTATTTGAAGGTGCTTCAGCGGTGCAGGTCGGTACAGCAACCTTTGTCGATCCGCGTATTTTGTACCGAATATCTGAAGATGTCAAATGGTTGGTGAAAAAGCAGGGTGCTCAAAGTTTAAAGGAGCTTCTAGCTAAAAAGTCTATGCCGCCAAGTTTTTAGTTTTACAGTAGTTAGCCAGAGTAGGAGTATAAAAAGAGTGAACGAAGCTGAGGACAAGGCGAGGTCGCGACTTGCACTGGCTCTTGACGTTGACGACTTGGTCGTTGCTTCACGCTTAGCCAGAAGTATGACATCGTACTTTTCGACCGTCAAGGTTGGTTTAGAGCTGTTTTCTGCTACTGGACCGGAGTCTGTCGCAGTATTTTTGAACCTTGGTTACAAGGTGTTCTTGGACTTAAAGTTTCATGATATTCCAACTACCGTGGGCAAGGCTGCAAAGGTAATAGGTGGACTAGGGGCTACCTATCTTACGCTGCATGCTTTTGGCGGTATAGATATGTTAAAGGCAGGGGTAGCGGGTCTTGCTGAGGGAGCGTCTGAAACCGGTGCAGCTGTTCCTAAGGCCCTTGCAGTCACCATCTTGACCTCAGACGATGAAGCGCCGGGGCACGTTTTGCCGAAACGACTTGAACTGGCGATTGCTGCTAACTGTCAAGGTTACGTATGCGCGGCTGTAGATCTTCCTATTGCAAAAAGAGTCGCTCCAGAACTGTTTTCAGCTGTTCCTGGGATAAGGCCTACCGGAGCGGACAAACATGATCAAAGGAGAGCATCGACACCGGAACAAGCAATCGCAAACGGCGCAGATCTTCTTGTGGTAGGTCGTTCCATAACTCTGGCAAGTGATCCAATTGCGGCGGCAGAGGCGATTTTTGCCTCAATTCTCTAAAAAATTGGAAGTTTTTTGCCTTTTTAGCGTAAAGTTCCCAAAAACCGTATGCAAACACGCTCAACATCGGTTATGTTGCGTACATGCCATTGCCACCATCATTAACACCAGAGCAGCGAGCAGCTGCACTTGAAAAAGCAGCCCAAGCCCGTAAAGCGAGGGCCGAACTGAAAGAAAAGCTCAAGATGGGTCAGATTACCCTCTCTTCATTGTTGGAGAAGGCATCGACTGACGAGCTTGTAGGAAAGATGAAAGTCATCTCTGTTCTCGAATCCTTGCCCGGTATTGGCAAGGTCAAAGCGAGAAAACTGATGGACGAGATTGGGGTTGCTGAGACTCGTAGACTTCAAGGTCTGGGATCTAATCAAAAAGAACGTCTCATCCAAGAGACGTCGAAGTCCTGATAGTAGTTCTTTGTGGGCCGGGCGGAGTAGGTAAAGGTACTGTCGCCGCTCGACTGGTAAAGGAAGTAAAAGGGCTTGAACTCTCTAGATCTTGGACTACTAGGCCTAGGCGTAGTGGGGAAGATCAGGGTGCATATACCTTTGTGTCTCGTGAAGAGTTTTTAGCAGCGATTGAGAACGACAAGTTTCTCGAGTGGGCGGAGTTCAACGGAAATTTGTACGGAACTCCGATCCCACGACATATGGGGGAGAAGGATCTTCTCTTGGAAATTGACTCTCAAGGAGCGCGCTCCATTAGAGTCCTTTTCCCGGATTCGCTCATAGTACTCTTGTTGTCACCATCTGAGAACTCTCTCAAAGATAGGATGAGATCAAGAGGCGACGATGACTCTCACATAAAGGCACGTTTGAAGTTGGCCCAGCAAGAGATTGCATCTGCTAGAGAGGTAGCCAACTTAAGCGTCGTGAACTCTGATCTAGATAGTGCTGTAACTGAAATTGCGTCTATGATCTATAAAGCTAGGGAGTCTATGCGTCAAAGTCAAGGAGATACAGATGGCTGAATCTAACCGTTCTATGATGGTTCCACCAATTGAGACCCTTCTGGAGCGATCTGGATCGAAGTTTGTGTTGGTCTCTTTGGCCTCACAAAGAGCTCGACAGATCAATGACTACTATTCGAAGCTGGGAGAAGGACTGGGTTCAATTGTCCCGCCTCAAGTGGAATCTACCTCTGTGAAGTCCCTTTCGGTGGCTTTTGACGAGATTGCTGCGGGAAAGATAGTTCCTGAAGCGATCGAAGAAGAACCAGAAGAGGCAGAGTAACCTTTTCAAAGAAGCGCTAGCTGAAGGACCTAGAACCATGGCAAGGATTGTCTTAGGTGTTGGCGGAGGTATCGCGGCTTACAAGGCTGTCTATCTTCTAAGGGTTCTAACGGCAAAGGGACATTTCGTGACACCGATTTTGACGGACTCTGCCACTAGGTTTGTGGGCCCCACGACGTTTTCGGCTTTGGCCTCTGAAGCTGCCAAAGTGTCCCTCTTTGAGGACTCAGACTCGATTCCGCACACTCACCTAGGTCGTGCAGCGGATCTTATATGTATAGCACCTGCGACCGCTGATCTCATATTCAAGTTGGCGAATGGAGCGGCAGATGATCTTTTAACTGCAACGGTCATGGCTTCAAAGGCACAAGTGGTCCTGGCTCCCGCAATGCACGAGGAGATGTGGGAAAATTTCGCGGTTCAACGCAACATAAAGACGCTCTCAGATGCAGGATACTTCATTGTGCCACCCAGTAGTGGGTCTTTGGCAGCGGGTGACACTGGCATGGGAAGGATGGCTGAACCAGACGTCATCTCTGACTTCGTCTCTTGTGCTCTAGCTGAGGGGAAAAAGAGTTTGTTGGGGAGAAAGGTTTTGGTGAGTGCCGGAGGTACTCAAGAACCCATCGATCCCGTTCGTTACATTGGAAATCGCTCAAGTGGTAAACAGGGGAGGGCCTTTGCAAAGGTAGCAGCCTGTTTCGGCGCTGAGGTTGTCTTGGTTACAAGCACTCCTGCCCCTGAGTTTCCAGGGGTTAAGAGGGTGTTCGTTAGCTCTGCCGAAGAGATGTCCAAGTCTATGCATTTGGAACGTGAGGGCGCCGATATCGTAATTATGGCCGCTGCGGTCTCAGACTTTCGAGTTGCCAATGTCTCTACTTCAAAGATCAAGAGAGAAGGACGAGAGCGAATGACTCTCGAACTTGTGGCTAACGGCGATATTTTGACTTCACTAACTTCATCCAAGTCGGGTGAGTGTATTTACGTGGGGTTCGCGGCTGAAACGGATTCTTTGGAGGAGAACCTTGAAAAAAAGCTTCGAGCAAAAGGGGTAGACATCATCGTAGGCAACGATGTTACTAGGCCAGGAGCAGGATTTGACTCTGACACCAACTCTGTCACAGTGCTTACGAAATCAGGAGATCGACTTTCTCTTGAGCTAGTTTCCAAAGAGATGGTAGCGGTAAAGGTCCTTGCCATGGCACACAGAATGCTCGAAGGATTCTAGGGTATATCCAACAGGTTTTACCGAATGCTTCAAATAGGACAGGAGACGGAGATGGCAAACAGACGCTTTACTTTTACCTCGGAGTCGGTTACAGAAGGTCATCCTGATAAGATGGCTGACCAGATCTCAGACTCGATCTTGGATGAGATTTTGCGTCAGGACTCCCAGGGAAGGGTAGCTTGCGAGACTCTTTTGACCACTGGCCTCGTTGTGGTTGCGGGAGAGGTCTCAACAACAGGGTATGTAGAGATTCCCAAGATCGTCCGTCAAACAATCTGCAACATAGGTTATGATCGTGAAGACTTTGGATTCGATGGAAATACCTGTGGAGTCGTGGTCTCTTTGGACGAACAGTCCCCAGACATAGCTCAAGGTGTTGACGGTTCTTATGAAACCCGTGAAGGTATGAGCGAAGATGAACTTTCTAAACTCGGAGCCGGGGATCAAGGAATGATGTTCGGATTCGCCTGCGACGAGACTCCTGATTTAATGCCTTTACCTATATGGCTCGCTCATCGAATGGCTCAAAGGCTCTCTGAAGTTCGAAAGGCCAATGTACTGCCTTATCTTAGGCCTGATGGGAAAACCCAGGTAACTGTGGAGTATGAAGGGTATGAACCTAAGGCAATAAAGACGGTTCTTATATCTACCCAACACCAGCCCGGGATAGATTTGAAGACGCTTTTGCTTCCTGACTTGAGAGACTCAGTCATAGTTCCCATGCTTCCAAACGACTTGGACAGATCCGATATGACGATACTCACAAATCCGACTGGGAGGTTTGAACTAGGTGGTCCTCATGCAGATGCGGGCCTTACTGGTCGTAAGATTATCGTAGATACCTACGGTGGTTCCGCTCGGCATGGTGGCGGGGCATTTTCAGGAAAGGATCCTTCAAAGGTTGATCGCTCAGCAGCATACGCTGCGAGGTGGGTGGCGAAACACGTCGTCGCATCTGGTGCGGCACGCAGATGCGAGATCCAGGTAGCTTATGCTATTGGAGTAGCCCACCCTGTGTCTATTATGGTGGAGACCTTTGGTACTGAAACGGTTGATCCAGCCAAGATAGAAAGGGCTGTTTCAGAGGTCTTTGACCTGCGTCCTGGAGCTATTATTCAAGAACTCAAACTTAGACGCCCTATCTACAAAAAAACGGCCGCTTATGGGCACTTTGGTAGAAGCGAAAAGGGATTTACCTGGGAGGAGACTTCGAAGTTGACGGAGTTCCGATCTGCTTTGTCCTTGTAGAACTTGGTCATGATGGA
>JAJYFP010000074.1 GCA_021790855.1 Actinomycetes bacterium | reverse complement strand
CGAGCTAGCGAATGCGTTCTCTGAGCTAAACGATCCTAAAGTTCAAAGAGAGCGCTTTGAAGCCCAGCTGATGGCTCGAGAAGCTGGCGATGCCGAAGCCATGATTCTCGACGAGGATTATCTTAGGTCTCTGGAGTACGGCCTACCTCCAACTGGAGGACTTGGAATTGGTATAGATCGCTTAGTGATGCTTCTTACAGGTACTCATCAGATTAGAGAGATAGTCCTTTTCCCAACGATGCGTCCCGAATTCTAGAGAGTTCTCCACCTGTTAGGGAATACCTCTAAGATCTGCGTTAACGAGTCGACGAGAGAACCCGCGACCTCGACAACATCCCAGATTGGGGCTGAGTTGAGGTCGTTCGCTACTTCTTTGCACTTTTGAAGGTAGCGACCCAGGGCTTCGACTGAACGAAGGAATGCACCTCCATCAAAGAGTATCTGATTGATCTTGGGAAGGTCAATATTGGAGCTCTTTAGAAGCTCTCCGAGCGATTCGGACGTTTCTGGATCGCTTAACCCGTATATAACGGGCAAAGTGTATACACCTTCCACGAGATCTTGTCCAGGAGTTTTTCCAAGAGTTGAGCTGTCGGCAACAAGGTCCAAAACATCGTCTCTAATCTGAAATATCATTCCAAAGTTATAGCCAAGACTACATAAAAGAGTTTTCTCATCTTCAGATCCTCCAGCTACCGATGCACCTATTTTGCATGAAGTCGCCAATAAGGAGGCCGTCTTTCCTGAGATGGCCTCGTAGTACTCCTGTTCGTTCCGATTTAAGTTGAAACCGGACTTTACTTCGAGAATCTGGCCTGCACACATGTCGGCCAAGGTGTCAGCTAAAAGCTCCGCAACCTCAGATCCTAGCCGGGCAGCTATTCCTGCAGCTCTCGCAAGGAGGAAGTCGCCAGTCACCACAGCTATAAGATTGCCCCAGCGTTTGTTGACGGAGTCTGCATTCCTCCTTGACGTGGCCTCGTCCATTACGTCGTCGTGGTGAAGCGACGCCAAGTGGACTAACTCAACTGCAACGGCTCCATGGTAACTACGTTGATCGAGTGTGGCGGAAACAGAAAGGGCAGAAGCCAAAGCCAGGGTGGGCCTTATTCTTTTACCGCCGGCTCCGATCAGATGCGTTGATATCTCTGTTAGAAAAGGATCATCGCTCTCGACTGAGGCTAAAAGATGGTTTTCTAGCTCCTGCATTGCGACTGCGATCTGTGGTATTTGAAAATCTTGAGTTTGCACTAGTAATACAAAATAGGTTAGTTGTGAGCAATATCGACAATTCAAAGACGATCACTGGCATAATTATATAAAAATTGTGCATTTATGAGGTTTAAACTTGCTCTCCGGAGTGAATTCCAAAGCCCCCAACAATGTGACGAACATATGTACCATACTAAACAGTAGTGAACTTACATAAGTGGGCGCTATCTCAGGACATACACTCAAAGACGCTATATAGGTGGCATAGGACAGACATGATGCCTGTGCGAAGCAGTACGCGTGGAAAAGGGAACAGACTTATCCTTGTTGGAGATCTAAAGTACATGCAACCACTACAAGGCCCAAGTGTGATCTATGAGTGGGTACGTTCATCTGGCTAAAGGTCCGACCTTGACCTACAGGTGGTATGAGTACTTATGTAGGTAACCAAAAACGAATACAAGATAGACCAAGCGGTAACGGAAGTCAGCTCAGCACTCAATGGTCATCTGGGTCAAGTCCCTAGCACCTATAGGTAACCCTAACGTAACAACGACTTTGGTTGAGCACTGTGATCGGTTCTGTCGATTTGGAGCTGAATACATAGAAGTATCACTTGGTACTCGATCAATACGGCTCGTGGTGGTTGACTTCACAGAGATAGATGATGATCTCATGAAGCGATGTAACCGAGTTGTTGACCTTTTATGTGTTTGTACTCTATGGCTCCCTTCAGTGTCAATTAGAGCACAGAAGGCTATCGATGCGCGTCAGCTGTGTCTTAGATGGTGAATCCTGAGATCGGTGAGTCATGGCACTTGCGATGCGACAAGGCTTCATAAGCATTCGGTGGCCTTACTAAATCCTTAGATTTGTATTGGAAACTTCTGTTGTCAGAGACAAACGGAAAGTAAGAGGCTAAACGTTATAAAGGAAGATGTCGAAGAGTTTTTACTTGTTTATAAAAAAGAAGGTGATGTCTGCTGCAGATTATGAAGTTGTTACAAAGATAGAGGGTATGACTTGGCTTGTACGTTGAGACAGTAGTTTTATTTTTTGATCAAGTTGGAGGAGATTTATGGTATCGTGTATAGCTTGGAGACTAAGTATTTTTTCGTTACCCGGTCGGGTTTACAGAGAATCATCTCAGATGGTGTTCATCCAATCCTGGAAGCTTACATGATGTTTAAGCGTTGACATTAGTGTAGATAGTGAAAGATCAGGTAGGACTATAAAACGTATAGAGCGAAATTGTTAGTAGAATTGAATATGACGTACTCAACTCCTTCTAGGAGGTAAAAACTTGTTTGAAAGATTTACAGATAGAGCTCGCAGAGTCCTAGTGCTCGCTCAAGAAGAAGCGAAGCTGCTCAACCATAACTATATTGGTACTGAGCATATTCTCTTAGGGTTGATACACGAAGGGGATGGAGTCGCGGCCCAGGCACTTGAGTCGCTAGGAATTTCTTTGGCTGCAGTAAGGGAGAAGGTAGAAGAAAAGATTGGTCCGGCCCAGGGGTCGGCGCCAGGATCTCCACCTTTTACTCCTAGAGCCAAGAAGGTGCTTGAGCTGTCTTTGCGTGAGGCACTTCAGCTCGGACATAACTACATTGGAACCGAGCACATGCTTTTAGGGTTGGTTCGAGAAGGTGAAGGTGAGGCAGCTCAGGTTCTGATTAGCCTCGGCGCTGACTTGGCTAAAGTTCGTCAACAGGTAATACACATACTGTCGACCTCATCGGGCAAGGAGACCGCCAACGCGGGCGTTGGATCGTCCACTGGTCAAGATAATCCAGCCGGCTCACCCGTTCTGGACCAGTTTGGTAGAAACTTGACGCAGATGGCTCGTGAGAAGAAACTTGACCCAGTTGTAGGGCGAGAACGAGAGATTGAGCGTATGATGCAAGTTCTTTCAAGGAGGACGAAGAACAATCCTGTTCTCATCGGAGAACCTGGTGTTGGGAAGACGGCTGTTGTTGAAGGACTAGCTCAACGTATTGTGGCTAACGACGTTCCTGAAACACTTCGAGGTAAGCAGATCTATACACTCGACTTAGGAGCCTTAGTTGCAGGGAGCAGGTATAGAGGCGATTTCGAAGAGAGATTGAAGAAGGTCCTCAAAGAGGTTAGAACGAAGGATAACATCGTTTTATTTATTGACGAGTTGCATACCTTAGTGGGTGCCGGTGCTGCCGAAGGGGCAATTGATGCGGCATCGATTCTAAAACCTATGCTTGCGAGAGGGGAACTTCAAACTATAGGTGCTACGACAATCGATGAGTATCGAAAACACCTCGAAAAAGATGCTGCTCTTGAGAGGCGATTCCAGCCAATTAAAGTTGAGGAACCTACTTTAGAGCAGACACTGGAGATTTTGAAGGGGCTGAGGGACCGCTATGAGGCACACCATAGTGTTACGATAACAGATCAAGCCCTTGTGGCGGCGGCAAACCTGGCAGATCGTTATATCTCGGATCGATTTCTTCCAGATAAAGCTATCGACCTAATTGATGAGGCTGGTTCAAGACTTCGGATAAAGCGTGTGACTTCACCTCCTGAATTAAAAGAGCTAGATGTGGAACTTACGAAGGTAAGGAAGCGTAAAGACTCTGCCGTAGATATGCAAAACTTTGATGAGGCAAAGAGCTTGGCCGCCTCCGAGAAGGAACTAACTGAAAAGCGGAACACTCTTGAGGCCGACTGGAAAAGTCACGGCAAAGAACTCTATGACATTGTTGATGAAGAAGTCATAGCAGAAGTTCTTGCAACGTGGACGGGTATCCCAGTCTATAAACTGACCGAAGAGGAGACAGCCAAACTTCTAAGGATGGAAGACGAGCTTCACAGAAGAATTATCGGCCAGGAAGAGGCTATAAAGGCTTTGTCTCGAGCGATTAGAAGAACTAGGGCTGGACTAAAAGATCCGCGTCGTCCGTCAGGTTCATTTATATTCTTAGGTCCTACCGGGGTAGGTAAGACGGAGTTGGCTAAGACACTGGCGGAATTTTTGTTTGGCGATGAGTCTTCCCTAATTCAGTTAGACATGTCTGAGTACATGGAAAAACACACGGTCTCAAGATTGGTGGGGTCTCCGCCAGGATATGTTGGGTATGACGAAGGTGGTCAGCTGACCGAAGCGGTGCGAAGGAAGCCGTTCTCAGTTGTCTTGTTTGATGAGATAGAGAAGGCCCATCCTGATATCTTCAATACTCTTCTTCAGATACTTGAGGACGGTAGATTGACGGATGCTCAGGGAAGAACTGTCGATTTCAAGAATACGATTCTAATAATGACGTCTAACCTTGGAACGGCAGATCTACGTAAGTCTTCAGTTGGCTTTGGTAAGGCGTCAGAAGATGTGACTTATGAGAAAATGAAGCTTAAAGTTAACGATGCTTTGAAAGCCCACTTCAAGCCCGAGTTTCTTAACAGGATTGATGATGTAATAGTCTTCCATGAACTGTCAATGAGCGAAGTCGTGAAAATTGTCGATCTGTTTATAAAGAGGGTGCAGACGCAGCTTGAGGCCCAAGGAATTGGACTTGAACTGACGCAGGCGGCTCGTGAACTTCTGGCAAAGAAAGGTTATGATCCGCAACTTGGAGCTCGACCCCTCAGGAGAACAATTCAGAGGATGGTTGAGGATCAACTGTCTGAGAAGCTGCTGTCCAAGGACTTTCGTGTT
>JAJYFP010000073.1 GCA_021790855.1 Actinomycetes bacterium | reverse complement strand
AAGAGATTGCCTCGCGGAGCTCTAGAACTACTAGTGGCGGTACTGTGCGCATAAGAGCGTCACTTGCAACGTACATTCCTCCCCAGATGGCGGAGGCAAGGCTTAGCGCCATAAGTCCTTTTACTGTATTGTTCACGCAACAATACTAATCAAGTCATACCATAGTTGCCATGTACGCTGATCTGAGGGTTTGAGTTCGTTGGAGGGATCTAGGAGACTATATCTATGGTGTAAGCTCGATCGATGTGGTCGATATGGAAGCCGATGCGTCGATACATCTTGAGCGCTGGTTCATTGGTGGAGTCGACGTACAACATCCCAGTTGAGATGCCTAAGGAGCTAAGGTAGTTCAATCCAACCTTGCACATCACCTCACCAAGTCCTCTTCCTGAAAAGGCAGGGTTGGTTGCAATAACGTAGATCTCACCGATGGGAGACTCCTCGTCAACGTGAACTTTGGTCCATACAAACGCCGCTAACTGGTCGTCTATCTCAAGGAGGAAGAATCCTCGAGGATCAAACCAAGGTTCTGCCTCTCGAGATAAGAGCGTTTCACGGGTCCATCTACCTTGCTCAGGGTGCCAAGCGAAGGCCTTGTTATTGATCTCAAGCCACCGATCTTCATCTAACCCAACCTGAAAGGTGCTTAAGCTGCCCGTTAACTCTAAAGGACTGTCGCTTATCGGCAAGGTACATCTCATCTGATACAGGTCTCTGCCTCGTTGAAAACCGATCTGCTGGGCCAAGGTTTCTAAGTACTTCGAAGGTTTAGCAATCCACATATGAACATGTCCGCCACCGTCTTTGCGGATCTCCTCCAGGGCCTCTTCAAGTAAGGCGGTACCAACCCTAGAGTCACAGTTGCGTTCCATTGGATGGAGAAGTAGTTCAATTCCCCAAGACTCAGAGCCTCTGGATATCTGCACATAGCCGACCGCAGCTCTTGGCTGTCTGCGATAGGCGATTAGGCCGCTAACTCCTTTTCTTCCACCCTGCACCAGATCAACCCAGGTATGGTCCTCGAGAGCTTTATGTCCGTCGACCCGCTCAATTGTTTTCGCGAGTATGAGAATGGCTGCTATCTCTTGTTCGCCTATTCTTCGATGTATGTCCAATTCAGTCATGTTTTATCTAAACTAACCTAGATTCCTAGGCACATGAGCGCTGGGGCTAAAATAAGAGGTTAGGTTCTACTGGGTTCTCGGTTGCTAGTTGTTTGAGAGACCTTGGCGCCTTCGGAGTTGGTGTTTGGCTGCTGCTTTATTGGAGTTACGCTTTACGTTGCCCTTGAATGTACTGGGTCAGATGAGAGGGCGTTCAATGGTAGTTGGGTGTTTGGAGGGCAAACTAGTTATAAGTAATAGTAGAGGAGTGCTGTATTGCCACAGGTGCAGTCTTTGGTAGCTACTGACGATGAACAGCAGCGACGAGAGCAGATTATTCACTTACTTGAACTGCACTACCCCGGATCTGCTCGAGACCTATGCGAACTTGAGTTCAAATCCCCGTTTCAGCTTCTTGTTGCTACAGTACTGTCGGCTCAATGTACAGATAAGGTTGTGAACTCTGTTACGAGGAAGTTGTTTGCTCAGCACCCAGACGCTTACTCTCTTGCTGTTGCACCTCTAGAGGAGGTGGAAGCACTTGTGAGACCAACGGGATTTTATCGTAACAAGTCACAAAATATCATCAAACTGTCTAAAGAGCTTGTGGAGTGTTGTGAAGGTGAAGTACCCCGGGAGATGGACCTTCTTACGTCTCTTCCAGGAGTTGGGAGAAAGACAGCAAACGTAGTTCTCCCAATCGTCTATGACGTTCCCGGATTGGCGGTCGATACTCATGTGAAGCGACTTTCAAAGAGACTCGGGTTCACGAAGTGGGAGAGTCCTAATAAGGTAGAGATTGATCTTTGCAGTTTTATTGAGCCAACCAGCTGGGCAGAGGTATCTTTGAGGCTGATCCTACACGGAAGACGAATCTGCAAAGCAACCAAGCCTGCGTGCCGGGGATGCTTTTTAGCCGATCTTTGTCCAGGGTATTCGATCTCTTAGCGTGAAGCGCTGTTCAGCCGCCGTGCGGCTACTTGAAGTGCTTTTTCCGCTTGGTACAACTCCGAAGCCGAGACCTCGTCCTTTGAGTCCCGCATCTGATCTCCAAGATTGCTTGCCCTTTTTGCAAGCTCCGATATAGTGTACAGCATCGATGATATCTCTGCCTTAACTGAGTTGTCCAAAGTCTTCCCTTTTTATGTGTAGTTGGGTTTACTGCGTTAAAGATATAAATTCGAGGTAGGTTTTACGGCAAGGTTGAATGCCGGTTTACTTCGGTCGTATGTACTTAGGAAGTCACCTATCATGCTAAAGAGTTTAGACCTACGTCCCTTCAAAGGAACGGCACTTGTTAACGCCCTTCCCCGGCCGAGTATCGGTTCTAACGATCCAACAGAAGCTGTGCGGGCGATACTTAGTCGCGTGAAAAATGAAGGTGATATTGCTATACATGCGTTGACAGTCGAGTTCGACAAGGTTGATCTCGACTCTTTCCGCATTGGAAGAGATGCGATGGAGCAGGCTTACGAGAGAATCGACTCGAGGTTAAGAGACGCTCTTGAGGCTGCAAAGTACTCAGTCGTTCGAGTTCATGAAGAGGAGTTAAAGTCTCTAGGTGACCATGAACTAATCGATAACTTTGGCATGAAGATTACCTATCGAACAAAGCCAGTTTATAGAGCGGGCTGCTATGTTCCAGGTGGTATCGCTCGGTATCCTTCCTCAGTCATAATGACGGCTACTATTGCAAAGGTCGCGGGCGTCAAAGAGGTGGTGCTTTGCGTACCCCCACAGGCAGACGGCAGTGTCGACGACGCAACTCTAGCGGCTGCACATATATGCGACGTAGACTACGTCTTTTGCATTGGTGGGGCTCAAGCGATAGGTGCGATGGCTTACGGAACTGAGTCAGTTCCTAAGGTAGACGTGATTGTAGGTCCGGGTAACGTCTACGTCTCAATAGCTAAGAGGGAAGTCTCTCAGTTGGTTGGCGTACCGTCTTCGTTTGCTGGACCGTCTGAAGTAG
The DNA here is from genome assembly GCA_021790855.1 of Actinomycetes bacterium. Next base: position 1,828 of record JAJYFP010000073.1, on the reverse strand, counting down.
TTGTTGTGGCAGACGAGTCTGTACCTCCGAGTTGGAGCGCTCTAGATCTAGCAGTGCAAGCGGAACACGGCCCCAATGGTTTAGCATGGCTCATAACTTGGAGTGAAGAGTACGCGCTTGCTGTAGAAAAGGAGTTAGAGGAGTATCTACAAACGGCTCTTCGTAAGGAACAGATAACCTCAACTCTCGAGGCGCAAGGGTACATAGCGTTAGTTCGCGATAGGAGCCAAGCCCTTGAGATCTCGAACTTAATTGCGCCAGAGCATCTAGAACTCCTTTACCACGACGCGAACCAAGACTTAGATCTAGTTGACTCGGCAGGTGCAGTTTTCATTGGACCTTATGGGACCGCAGCTTACGGAGACTACGTGGCTGGACCTTCTCACGTCTTACCAACGTTTGGTACTGCGAGATTTGCATCTGTTCTTGGCGTTAGTGACTTCCGTAAGCGTATGCACTTCATTGAGGTCACAAGGGACGCTGTTGAACAGATATCTTGGGCAGCAGAGGAGCTTGCCACAGCCGAAGGTCTACAAGCACACGGTGACGCTATAAGAGTTAGATGCGATGAAGGAAACTTAGATGAAACCTAGAGATTCGCTTGGTCTTAGAAGGGGATATCACTCGCCCCAGTTAGATGTGAAGGTTCGCCTCAATACCAATGAGTCGCCGTTCCTTCCTCCGGAGGAGTTTGCACCGACTTTAGAGTCGAAGCTAAGGAAACTAAAGTTGAACCGGTATCCCGATCGTGGCTACCGTTTGGTCCGAGAGGCTCTTGCTCGGGCGTATGACTCGGTTCCTGAGAGGATCTTTTGTGGAAACGGGTCAAATGAGGTGCTTTTGAACATTGCACTGTCTTACGGTGGGTCAGGTAGAAGGGCTGTGGTATTTGAACCTACTTACTCACTTCACTCTCACATTGCAAAGACGGTCGGTACAGACGTCCTAGTCTTGCAGCGAAACAATGATTTTAGTGTTACGACTCCTTCGATTGACCAAGCAGAGAGCTATTCACCAGATATCGTCTATCTATGTTCTCCCAATAACCCAACTGGCAACTTAGAGTCCACCGAAAGCCTCGCCAAGGTGGTAACAATGAATGCGGAGCCGCTTGTGGTGTTGGATCAAGCTTACGGCGACTTTGTCCAAGATCACTTAACGTCTGAGAACTTTGAGAGTGAAAATCTAGTTCGACTTCGAACCTTTTCGAAGTGGTTTAACCTAGCAGGGTTGAGATTCGGTTTTTGTGAAGGTTCGGAAGAAGTTATTAGCGTCCTTGATGAAGTGGTTCTCCCTTACCACATCGACGAGGTAAAACAGAGCGCGATCCTTGCGGCACTTGAGCTTAAGGAACTCTTCGACAACCAAGCGCAAAAAGTTATCGATCTGCGTAATGAACTGTATAAGCACCTTCTTGAGATAGGCGTGAAGGCTCACCCGACGAATGCAAACTTTATACTGATGGAGTTTGAAGGCCGAGACCCCAAAGTGATCTGGGCAGATCTAGTAAGAGAGTCGGTTCTTGTCCGAGACACCTCAAACTGGCCCTATTTACCTCCATCTTTGCGCGTTACTGTGGGTACAGCGAACGAAAACGCTGCGTTCTTGTCAGCGTTAGAGAAGACTTTGAAAAGGATGAACTAGTGGCTTTAAACCGTAGGTCTACTGCTAGCCGGGTTACAAAGGAGACTGAGATCGCGGTCTCACTTGATCTCGACGGCTCGGGTTCAACAGACGTCTCCACTTCGCTGCCGTTTTTTGACCACATGCTAGCTCAGGTGGTGCGTTTCTCGGGAGTCGACCTAAGTTTGAAGGCTCGAGGTGACGT
>JAJYFP010000072.1 GCA_021790855.1 Actinomycetes bacterium | reverse complement strand
GCTAGGTCTAACAAGACACAGCACAGCGACCCAGTGAAACGTCAACCAGCCGAGGTCGCATGAGAGCGACTTTGGAAGCTTCGTCCGTAAGGGCGGGGTGGATGTCACGCGCTAGGCCTGCGGGAAGAGTCTACGAAGCTAAGGTGTAAGTATGGGTAAGCGGGGTTCTCTTCGTCATCTGTGAGCTGCCCGCCTCTAAGAAGTAGCAGTTCGATAAGTGACCGTTTTTACTGTTTGTGAATATCAACGCTCTCGGAGTTCTTTTCGTGGAGGTAGAAGTTGTCAGTTGAAGAAGTACAAGAGACGAGGGATTTAGAAGGTTTGGTTGAATCCCAACTTAGCAGTGAAAAGCCTCTAAAAGCTGTATTTGTGCTTTTCGGAGCGTCGGGAGATCTCTCTCGTAAGATGCTATTACCTGCGCTGTATCTCCTTCGAGCTCGCAAGGAGGTGGAACTCAGCGTCATAGGTGTCTCTTCGACTGTTTACAGTAATGAAGACTTTAGAAAGGTAGCTCAAGAAGCGATCTGTCAATCTCAAGGTTCTCATGTGCAAGAGCACGTTCTTGATGAATTCTTGGCGGATCTGAGGTATCAAGCGGGAGATTATAACGATCCGCAAACCTTCCAGAATCTTCGAAGTCACATTGAGGAGGGTCAGGACGTTCTCTTTTATCTGGCGATTCCCCCTTCCATGTTTGAAAAAGTGTGTACGGCGCTCGAGGACGTAGGTCTTACGAAAAGAGGAAAACTGATCGTGGAGAAGCCTTTAGGCAGAGACTATCGTTCCGCAGTTGAGTTAAACTCTTGTTTGACCGCAGTTTTCCCTGACTCCAGGATATTTAGGATTGATCACTTTTTGGGTAAAGAGGCGATCCAAAATCTTATGGTATTTAGATTCGCCAATGCGGTCCTCGAGCCGCTTTGGAACAGAACTTATGTAAATCAGGTTACGATAACCATGGCAGAGGACTTCGGCATTGAAGGACGTGGCGGATTTTACGACTCCGTTGGAGCCATTCGTGATGTCTTCCAAAACCACCTTCTGCAGTTGCTTTGTCTGTTGGCTATGGAACCTCCTATAGATACTGATTCAAGATCTATTTCAGATGAAAAGCTGAAGGTTTTGCGCGCGATGCCAGTGATCACTCCTCACGACGTTGTCGTTGGTAGGTATAAGGGCTATCTATATGAAAAAGGGGTGGACGCAGAGTCAAAGACACCGACATTTTTTGCTCTTAGATGTTTTATTGAGTCTTGGCGTTGGAGTGGAGTGCCGTTTTTAGTGAGATCTGGGAAAAACATGGCTGAGACGGTGACGGAGGCAGTGGTGGAGTTCAAAGTCCCTCCTCAAAACTTATTCAGTGCGGAAGGAACTGGGGCATTGGAACCTAACAAATTCGTCTTCAGGTTTAAGCCCGACGGGAAAATTGCACTTAGAGTCTTGTCCAAACTACCAGGATCACATATGACACCCCATCCAGTCGAGTTGACGATCTCCGAGAGCGAGGAGTTGCCGAATCAAGGAGCGGACAGCTACTCTAGGCTCATCGAAGATGCAGTCGTTGGTGATCATGCAAGATTTGCAACTGAAGAATCCGTGCTCGAATCGTGGAGAATAGTTGACGGAATACTAGACATTGAAGACGTCTATACGTATCCTCCTGGGAGCTGGGGACCCGTTAAGGCCGACAGTCTTTTTAGAGATACTCGAAATAGCCGACAGATGCATTAGCTCACTCTATGTCACCTGATGTGTTGAGCTTTAGGTCAGACACCTTGACCAGTAGTGATGCCGTCCAAGCTCCGAAGGGTTCAAGTTCTCTTTCAAGTCCTAGCGCATCTTCGACAAAGCTCTCGTCTAGGTGTAAAGTTGCGTCGAAGACAAACTCCAAGGAGTTCTCTTTCTCTTTGGAGTTTGGGTCGTAAGCTGACTCACTCGATACCGAAGTTAACTCAAATCTAGTGGAGAACATCTCTGGCGAATGGCTTGGAAGAGAGTTTATGTACTCGTCAACTACAAGAGATCCCCGTTTATGTTGAGCTCTTATAGCAATCTCGACGTTGATGTCAGCTCCTTCTTCGAATCCCTCGCCAAGTGTCCAAGAGCGAAAGTTACTCTGGCTCCAAGTAGGCCATTCGACCGATATATCGGCTCTAACGGTAGGTGGATTGTCTTCCCCTGGAAGAGAGTAAGATGTTTCAAAACTAATGTCACCGAGCCAAACATCTACTTGGAATCGCTCTTCAACGCCAGCTTTTTCGAGCATCGAGCTTTCGAGCGAGGACTTTAGATTGGCAACAAAATCGAGAAGTATGTGATCAAGCATTTCCTGAAAGGATAGTTTACTAACTAGGGTATTAATGATGTCTAATCCATGGATCAGTAGAAGAGTTTTGAACTATGCCCATCGAGGAGGTGCTTTGGAAGCCCCATCCTCAACTATTTATGCAGTTGAAAAAGCTCTTTATGGTGGTGCAACGGCGATTGAAATTGATGTCCATCCCACAAAAGATCTTCAGGCGGTATGTCTTCATGATGATACGTTAGAGAGAACAACCAATGGATGTGGCAACGTACGTGACTTTACTTTGGCCGAGATAAAGGCATTAGATGCGGCTTTTTACTTCGCTGATGACGGCACTGAAGAGAGTCATATTTTGGAGGAGTCTGCCTACGCTTATCGGGGATTGGCAAAGGAGGATCCACGTTTTCAAGTTCCGACACTCCAAGAGGTGGTGGAGGCTTGTGGTGATGCGTTCATTAATGTTGACATCAAAGAAGATATAGGTGCTGAAGCCGAGTTCGAATCGAAGCTGGTTTCTTTGATTCGCGAAAAGGGACTTGCTGATCGTACTATCTTCGCTTCTTTTCTCCAGGGTCCACTCGATCGCGTACGTGCGCTTTACTCAGATGTTCATACTGCAGCTTCACCAGAAGAGGCGTTGAAGTTTTATAACGACTTTCTTGCAGATCGTCAGAGACCGGAAACCTTGCCATTACCATATGCAGCCCTTCAAATACCTGCTTCATATGGAGGAATTGAGTATTTAGACTCCTCTTTCGTTGAGTTTGCACATGACTGCGGCGTAGCAGTACATGTGTGGACGATCAATGAACGAACGCAGATGGAGCACTTGGTGGACGTAGGGGTTGACGGAGTCATAACCGATAGGCCAGCACTTTGCGCGTCCGTGCTTTCGGATCTTGACGTTTCTTTTAGGCCATGAAGCATACTGCTTGAGAGACCAGGAACACGGGAAAATTGTGAAAGAATTGGGAGTAAGCTTTGGCAAAAGTAATGGTGGCGATGTCCGGAGGCGTTGACTCTTCTGTGGCGGCGGGCCTTTTGGTTCAACAGGGTCACGAGGTTGTTGGTGCTACTTTGAAACTTTGGGGAGGGAGTTCCGACTCTGGATGCTGCTCGGTTTCAGACGTGGAAGATGCCCGTAGGGTTGCCGCTCAACTGGGAATCAAGCACTTTGTTTTCAACTTTACTGACGAGTTTGAACAAAAAGTTGTTGCTCCTTACGTCCGTTCACATAGCGATGGAGAGACTCCGAATCCATGTGCTGAGTGCAACCGCTACATAAAGTTTGATCTCTTGCTGGAGCGAGCTGTCCGCTTAGGATTTGACTACCTAGCTACGGGTCATTACGCCCAAGTGGTTGAGATCAACGGAAGAGTGTTCTTGAAAAGAGGAGTGGACAGAGCCAAAGATCAGTCCTATGTGCTCTCCATGCTTAAACACGAACAGATCGAACGTTTGATCCTCCCAATTGGAAAGTATCCGAAACCAGAAGTTCGAGAAGTGGCGCGCAATATGGGTTTTAGAACAGCAGATAAGGCTGATTCTTTAGAGGTCTGCTTCATTACGAAGTCTGAGGGGCGGGGTAACTTTTTAAAAGGGAGGATTCCACTCAGGAAAGCTCGAGTTATCGATACAGTTACGGAAGAAGAAGTGAACCTTGACCTTACCTTTGAGACCGTTACGGTAGGACAAAGAAAAGGTGTAGGTACCCTTGGTGATGCAAAGCGTCACTATGTATTAACCAAAGACCCCAGCACTGCCACCATAGTCCTGGGATCGGAGCGCGACCTTTTAACGACCACCCAAAGTGTCCGTAACCTAGTCAGCGTGGATGGTCATGAACATACCCTAAAGAACAAGGTTCTGCAGGTTCAAGGAGCTGCTCATGGACCTACAGTTTCGGCTCGACTCTTAGATGACAAGTTGGAGTATCTTGAGCCTAGAAGAAGAGTGGCTCCTGGCCAGCTTTTGGCATTTTATGAAGACGATGTCGTGTTAGGATCTGCTTTAGTGAAGGGCTAGGTATGGAAGACTTCGACACGGCTTTCAAGCGGGTTGCTCGGCTTCGTCAGATTATCGAAGAGGCCAACGTCGCCTACTACCTCAAGGACAGTCCAACAATCTCGGACTATGACTACGATCAGCTCGTTAGAGAACTCAAGGAGCTGGAACAGGAATTTCCGGAACTGAAAGTCCCTGAATCTCCTACTGAAAAAGTCGGGGGTCCTCTAAGTAGATTGTTTACCCCAGTTCGCCATGTGTCACCAATGATGAGCCTGGACAATGTGTTTTCAATAGAGGAGCTTAAAGAGTGGTTCCAGAGGGTGAGAAGGGGAGCTTTGCATCTTGAAGCCTCAAACGACACTGAAGTGGAGTTCGTGTTCGAACCTAAGATTGACGGTCTTGCAATATCGTTGGTTTATGAAGAGGGCGTTTTGACCAGGGCGGCTACCCGAGGTAATGGAGAAGTCGGTGAAGATGTAACGGCAAACGTGGAGACGATCTCTGTCATTCCCAAACGCATTAAGTTTCCGCGAGGCGCCAACCATCTACTGGAGGTGCGTGGCGAGGTATATATGCCAATAGAGGCGTTCAAGG
>JAJYFP010000071.1 GCA_021790855.1 Actinomycetes bacterium | reverse complement strand
AAAAGATGAGGTCGCTTGACCCCTCCCTTACAGAAGGGGATTGCGCTCCTTTTCGTTCAAGATGTTATGAGCATTAGACATTTTTTGCAAGAGAAAACTCTTTGGAGCGTTGGTATTGTGAGAGAGTTGACTATGAGGAGAGTTGCATCATCGTGAACGGCGGGACGAGCTGTAAACACTAACTGCTTGAGGGCGGCGAGAAGTGCATGCTAGAAAGTTAGATGAGTAGACTTAACTGGGAAGAGGGCAGTGTGTGATGACTAGGTTGAAGAAGAGATGCGGCGGGATCTGAAGTGAACACGAACATACACATATCGATTCAAAAAGAAGCGATTTCGATCCCAGAACTTTATGAATTTTGCTTGGAGCCTGACTGCGGTGCCGTTGTATTGTTTTCGGGAACGGCACGGAATTTTTCTGAGGGACGCCCTAATGTTACCTCTCTCGCTTACGAAGCATACGAGGAGCTGGCGATCAAGGTACTCTACGAAATTGCCGAAAAGATTTTTGAGTTGTATAAGGGTGTTAGAAAGGTCGCTATAGTTCACAGACTGGGTCTGCTTGCTTTGAGTGAGTCTGCTGTTGTAGTTGCTGTTTCTTCGGAACATCGTAATGAAGCGTTCGAGGGCGCAAAGTATGCTATTGACACGCTGAAGGTCAAAGCTCCGATTTGGAAGAAGGAGACCTGGGTCGGTGGAGAAGACTGGTCGGACAGTACATCGATGATTATCGATACATAGTGTTTATAAGGCTAACTTGGTTTCAGATTAGGTTTTATGTTATTGAAGTAAGGGGTGCTAGGAATGAGTGTTTTGCTATACATCGTGGTTCCGGTGGCCATATTTGTCGTGTTGGGGTTGGCGTTCAGCTTAAAAGATCGTAAACCTAAGTCGGTTGAATCTGGTATCGAAGACTTTTCCAAGACTATCCAGGCGTTGTCGCACTCTGCAAAGAGCGTGAGGCCCATAAGTAGGAGTGAGGATTGATGTGGGGAGCGTCTGCGCAGTTGATTTAGGTGCCAGTCGTTCGCGAGTTAGCTTACAAGGGAAGGGACTTGTATACGACGCTGCATCTGTAGTTGCCATTGATGTTACAGCTAGAGCTATAAAGGCGTGCGGTGAAGAAGCAGTTGAATTGGTGCACAAAAGTGGGGGTCGTTACGTTCTAAAAGCTCCCTTCAAGGATGGGATCACATCGGATCCAAATATTTTGGCATCTTATCTACACGTTCTATTTCATCAGATTGGAATAGCATCGCCGTCTAAGTACAAAATTGGTCTCGCAATACCATCTCAATTGACCCCGTTGGAGACGGACGTGTTGGGTGAGTGTGTGAGAGATGTGGGAGCGAAAGGAGTATTCCTCGTCCCTTCGCTCTTAGCAGCCGCTCTTACCGCAGGTATGGACGGATCAAAAGCCGACGGTTTCATGGCCATGATTGTTGGTGCTTCGCGTACCGAAACAGCGGTGTTCTCCCTAGGGCAGATGACCGTCGTGCGATCTTGCGAACAGGGTGGTTCATTAATTGGAGATCGAATCTCTAAATTGATTTTGGATCGGTTCGGCCTAATTGTTGCTGCTGACACGATTGAGCAGATAAAGGAACATTTGATAAGTTTTGTGCCTAAAACCAAAATTAGGGTAGCGGACCTTTGGGGTCGAGATGCAAAGACCGGTGAGAGTCGCCAAGTGCGAGTGGAGGATTCTATCTTTATCGGCGAGGTTCTTTCAATATTTAATGAGATAGCATCGCTTCCATCTTTGGTATTCACCAACTGTGAGGCTGAACTAGTCTCTGATATAAGTTATCAAGGACTGTACATGCTTGGAGGACTATCGGTTGTACCAGGCTTTAAAGAGATAGTCGAACAACGCTCCCAAGTTGTGGTTTCTTTACTTCAAAGGCCATCCACTGCCGTGGTTGAAGGCGTCCTATCTCTTATGACGGGAGATTCAAAGGTGACAAGAACTCTATCACTGTCTTAGCAAATCTTCCGCAATGGATCTCACTTGAAAGTCTCGATCCGACGTTGCCTTGTGCAAGGCTTGATCGGCCATTGGACCTTCAAAAGCCGCAAGGGCAACAACCGCTCTTCGCCTTATGTAGACTTTATCTTCAAGACCACGTAATACGATAGCTAAGGACTCTGGTGCTCCTATTGATCCCAAGGCGGCTATGGCGGACTCTCGGACTAAATCGTCAGGATGATGAACTGCTAGATGTTCGAGTTGCGTTCGGAACTCTGCGTCTTGAAGTTCACCGGCGCTGAAACAAGCTGCTTCCAGAACGTCAACAGCCTGCTCTTGTTTGAGGAGTTCGTGTAGAGCAGTGGGATATATGCGGGCATAAGTTAGAGCTACCTGTGTCGCAAGTTCTTTGTAAGTCAGATCCCTGATGAGGTTGCTGACAAAACTTTCACTTAGCTGGAAGTTGTTCCGCCAAAGAGCGAGAAGTGCCAACGAAGCCTGTACGTCTGCCTCTGGGCTGAACGTCTCAGGGAGATGCAGGTATTCCAATAAGGCGTCAGTGTCCGTAGTCAGAGAGCTCTTTGCTATGGTAAAGAGAGAGATGCGTTGGTTCAAATGTTGGTTTTTGTTCTCCATGTTGCTGCAGACCTGTGCATATTGTAGTGAATTAGCAGCTTAGTCGAGTATTGGGTGTGGTAAAGGTGGATCGTTGGCAAAGTTAGAGATTAGGTGGCGTTTTTTCTTAGTTGCACTGCCCTTTGTAGTAGTCCTTGGATGGGCAATTGGCTTTTCGATTCCATATTACTCCATCTCACCTGGTAACGCATTAGATACTTCGTCTTTAATCTCAGTTCCCCACGCGTCGGCACAAAAGTACAAGAGATCGATATTTATGACAGATGTTACGCTCACTCATCTAACGCCGATTCTCTGGCTCTACGATCACTTCAGCTCGAACGTCACTATTTATCCATCCTCTGAAATAGTCGGTAATGCTAATCCGTCTCAGTTTAATAGACAACAGCTGTCACAGATGGCGAACGCAAAGCTTGCTGCTGGAGTAGCTGCTTTTACCTATCTTGGTCGTTTTGTGCCCAAGGTCTACGGGGCAGAGGTTCTAGCAACGGTACCTGGCACTCCGGCGGCTGGGATACTAGAACCAGGGGATCTCATAACTAAAGTGGGGTCTCATATCGTTACTTCGATGCGGACGTTCTCATCGGCTATTGTGTCAAGCGCTCCTGGCGTTAAGGTCAAATTGCACGTGATTCGTCAGAGCACGAGTTCAACTTCGCTTGCTTTTCGCCGCCTTACTTTTGCCATCAAGTTAGGTCATGATCCGCGAGATCCTAAGCGAGCGTTTTTGGGTGTCGAGTTTACACAGGGTGTCTTTTATGCTCTTCCTGGGTCAATCAAGATATCGACAGGTGATATTGGTGGCCCGTCTGCGGGACTTGCATTTACGTTGCAGCTGGTGCAGGAACTTTCTCATCGCAGATTCAATCCCAAAGTAGAGGTTGCTGCGACTGGGACGATCTCTCCAAATGGTACGGTCGGTCAGGTTGGTGGAGTTCCTCAAAAAGCTGTTGCAGTCTATCGCTCTGGAGTAAGAGTATTTCTTGTCCCGACCGCTCAGGTTGCCCAAGCTCGTACCTATGTGGGTAACAAGTTGAAGATATTTGGGGTTTCATCTCTTACTCAAGCAATTGATATTATAAAGCGGCTGCAAAGTACTTCTTAGAGTACCTAAGCTATTGCTATGCGCGTCAACAGAGAAGGCGAAGGGTTGTCAAGCGAAAACTCAGAGAGTGCACCACGGTTTCCAATCGTACGGAAGGGGCTAGACCAAAGAGAGGTCTATCCTTACATTGAACGCATTCGACTTCGAGTCCTTGATCTTGAGAGGCAAAATAGTCTCTTGGTGGAAGAGGTGGCAGACCTGCGTCGTCAGGTAGAAAATCCGACCCTCGATGTCGATAAGGTGACCGAGTTGTTTGGGAAACAGGCCTCGGAGATACTTAGAAGTGCTCATGACATAGCATCCTCGGTACGCAAGCGAGCCGAACTAAATGCCAGAGACATTATTTCTAGGGCTGAACGGGAAGCTACTGACCTCGAACTCCAAGCCTCAGTTTCGGCTGAAGCACAGATGACTGAGGCTTCTGAGCGAGCCAAAGAGATCATCGAAAGAGCAAAATCTGAAGCGGCTGAGATGATTGCATTGGCCGAACAGGGTGCTCAGAGCATCTCTGAAAGGGCTAAGGCAGAAGGTAGATCTCTTTTGCATCGTGCTCGTGAGTTGAGGAGCAAGGTTTTTAACGAGATGCAGGCGAGAATTGAGCTTCTAAATGGCGACATAGAAGAATTGGAGACATCTAGAACTACTCTTTTGCAGATGTTAGGTGCTGCGGACACGGTGCTGTCTGAGGTTCGTAACGATATTTTGAATCGAGATCGTAAAGACATTGCCGACAATGGATCTGCTCCAGGTCTGGATGATGGTCATGCGAATGCTAACTCCGTAGAGGAAGAAACGCAAGAACATGATAGTGACGTTTACCAAGAGTTGAAAGACGGAGGAGATGAGTTGGCGGTGGAGACCCTGCCCAGTGTGGAACAGCTGAGCGTGGTCCTAGATACGTCCAAGGAGATAGCTTCGAGCACTGCTGCACAAGACGGTGAGGACTATGATGAACGTGCCACGGTCCATCCAGACGACGTAGGGTCGGGATCTCAAAAATCTCTTGATAGTTCTCAAAGTGAACCTGAAAGTGCTACTGAACCTGCGTTTCCATTTAAAGGTGGCAGTACTTCAGAGTTCGAGGGAGTTATCTCTGTATGGCCGTTGAAAGCCGGCGGGCAAGCACGTCTTCGAGAGGACGATGAAGCGAGGTCTGACACCCAAAAGAGTCCGGTCGGAAACGACGATCGGAACATCGACATGGAACAAACGGCAAA
>JAJYFP010000070.1 GCA_021790855.1 Actinomycetes bacterium | reverse complement strand
CCGGGAGCTACCGTCGCGGTCCTGCATCGTATCTGCGATCTAATGGGTACCTCACCGTCTGCTTTCTATGACTTTGGCGATACAGATCCGCAGATGAAGACCGTAGTGGTTAGGGTTCAAAGAGTTCAGGAGATACTTGGTGTAAAGGAACTCGACGCCAAGATTATCGCGTCACTGCTTGCGCCGATAGGCTTTGAAGTTGCCGGGGACGAGGATGTGCTCAAGATCAAGGTGCCGACTTTTCGACCGGACTGTGAAAGTGAGATCGACATTATTGAAGAGATCGCCCGACACTTTGGCTACAAAAATATTCAAGGTGAGGCGGCAAAGTCTCCCTATGTGGGTCGGCTGACGCGCGAACAAAAAGAAACAAGACAACTTCGTCTTCTTCTCAGAGATCTAGGCTTCCACGAGGCCATAACAAGTACGCTTTACAACAAAGAAGATCACGTCTCTGTTGGAGTTAGCGACGTTGCGTTGGAGGTCTCCAATCCGCTCAACCAGGAAGAGATAGCTCTACGGATGACCATGCTTCCAGGTCATTTGAAGGCTCTGTCGTATAACCTTGCGAGACGTCTGGATCAGGTGGATCTCTTTGAGCTGGGAAGCGTCGTATCTGGGGGAAACTCCCTTGGATATGACGGGTTGCCCAATGAGAGAGTGAGAGCTGCGATTCTTGTAAGTGACAGCAAAAATGGTGCAGAGAGAGCGAGCAAAGTGCTGCGTGTGCTGCTGGAGTTTTTTTCCGTGGATATTTCTGCAGTACGTCATTTAGGATCTCCCCAACAGCTCTCTTCAAAGTACGGTAAGTTCCCTCTCTTACATCGGGGTCGACGCAGTGGAATCTTTGATCGAGATGGACAACTTTTGGGTGTAGTGGGAGAGCTGTCACCGAAGATGGCCAAAGCAGTGGCGGAGCCGCTATCTAAGTATCGCTACGGTTGGCTTGAGTTCGATATCGATGCCATGATGGAGCTTTCACTAAGGCAGCGCAAAGCACAGGAACTGTCAAGCTATACCTCAACAGATCTCGATCTCTCGTTCGAACTTCCCGAGTTAACTCCAGCCTCGGAGTTGATTAGAGTCATTACTGAGACCGTTGGCGATATTGTAAGGTCAGCGCAGGTGTTTGACGTTTTCAGGTCGGATAAACTTCCTCAAGGGATGAAAAGTATCGCTATACGTCTACGGCTCGAACGCCTGGACCGTTCCTTGAATGAAGAAGATGTTCGTGATGTGATCGAAAAAGCGGGAAGTTCTGTATCCGCTATGTTGCAAGGAACTTTGAGAGACCACAGATAAAGCTAATTTTCGTATGCATATCTATACATAGGTGTGTATGATAATCTCTATGAAGTGTGTAATATTTGGTGCCTCAGGATACGCTGGGCAAGAGCTTTTGAGAGTTCTCTCCAACCACCCTCACTTTGAGGTAGTAGGTGTGGGTGGAGGAAGTGCAAAAGGCTTCAAAGTGAAGGACCTGTATCCGGGGTCATCGTCTGTTATTGCAGAACTGGTATTTTTGGATAACGACGAACTCACATGGGTGGTAAGAGATGAGAAGGTTCCCCTTGTCTTTTTGGCTCTTCCTCATGGGGAATCGCAGAGACTCATGCCTGAGCTACTGAAAATTACGTCTCATGTCATCGACTTAGCCGCAGATTTTCGGATAAAGGACCCTCAAAGCTATGAGGAGTGGTACGGCCATAGACATGGTTGTCCGGAGCTACTGAATGAAGCGGTATATGGTCTACCGGAACTGAACAGATCTCAGATAAAAGGAGCGAGACTGGTAGCTGCTCCCGGTTGTTATCCGACGGCTTCGATTCTCGCGATGCTTCCTCTCGTGAAGTCTGGGTATAGCAAAGGCAAAGTAGTTGTAGATGCTGCGTCTGGCGTTTCGGGGGCAGGGCGTTCTTTGCGAATTGAAAATCTTGCCATGTCGGTTATGGAAGAGTTCCGAGCTTATGGGTTGAAAGGACATAGACATACTGTTGAGATTGAAAATGCCCTAGGAGTGACTGCGCTTTTTACTCCTCATCTGGCACCTATGAAACGAGGGATCCTTGCAACGTGCTACCTGGAACCATCGCAAAGTTTTCTAAAAGAGTTTGATGGCGCTAACCCTGAAGAAGTGGATGAGTATCTTTACGGAATGTACCTGCAGTTTTACGAGGCAGAACCGTTTGTGAAGCTGTCTTACGTACCTGTAGGTACTGCTTCGGTGTATGGAAGTAATGACGTTGCTGTCTCGGTTGTCTTTGATCAAAGGACACACACCTTTATTGCCTTTGGTGCTGTAGACAACCTGACAAAAGGGGCTGCCGGACAAGGGGTACAGTGTGCCAATTTAGTCGTTGGCTATGCAGAGGAAAGTGGACTTACACAGTTGGGAGTATGGCCTTGAGCGTAGTATTCGCAGATGGCTTTTTAGCCAATGGAGTTGCATGTGGAATCAAAGGAAGCGGGGCTTTGGACCTAGCGCTTGTCATGAGCAAAGGAGGCAAGCCAATTCCTTGTTTTGCGACCTTCACGCAAAACAAGGCAGCTGCTGCCCCGGTAGTTCTATCCAAAGAGCACCTTTTGAAGAGTAACAATCGGGCTGCTGCGTGGCTCTTGTCTTCTGGAAACGCCAATGCTGCTACTGGCAGCCGTGGCCTCCAAGATGCTCAGGCGATGTGCGCAGCTATAGCAGATGAGCTATCCATTGCCACTCATGAGGTAGGTGTATGCTCTACCGGACTCATCGGCATCTATATGCCTATTGAGAGACCTTTGGCTAAAATTTCGAGTCTTGTTCACGGAGCCTCTGGTGATGAAGCACACGGAGTACTTGCTGCTGAAGCTATCATGACCACCGATACCTTTGCAAAGTTTGCGACATATGAGGGGAATGGGTATCGAATCGGAGGGATGGCCAAGGGGGCAGCGATGATCTCCCCGAATATGGCAACCATGTTGGCGGTCATTACGACAGATGCCATCGTCGACGATGACAGACTGTCTCGGGCTTTGACTCAAGCGGTCTCTTTGACCTTTAACCGACTGACAATAGATGGTTGTACCTCAACAAACGACACTGTCGCTTTGATGTCTTCATCTTTATACCCCGCAGATGAACACTTTGAAGAGGCTCTGTTGCAGGTGTGCAAGTCTCTTGCAGATCAAATTGCCTTTGATGCCGAAGGTGCTACGAAGATGGTACGTATAGAGGTTGAAGGCGCGATTTCGGTGGAAGAGGCCCTGGTCGGTGCAAGAAAGATCGCTGAGTCACAACTCGTCAAGTGCTCGCTGTACGGAAAGGACCCCTACTGGGGAAGAGTAGCCTCGGAACTTGGCTTTTCAGGCATCGACTTTGATCTGGGAAAACTTAGCATATCGTACCAAGGAATCGAAGTTGCGAGAGAGGGCATCGGTTTCGATTACGACAGGTCTCACCTTGAAAGGTTGCTTGAAGAAAGAGAGATCAAAGTTTCTGTGAATCTTGGAATGGGAGAAGCCAGCGCGGTGATAACTACAACGGATCTAGGTCCTGGTTATATCGATGAAAATATGGGTACGTCGTGAGTTACGAACCCCAAGAGATCGAGGAACTCTCAAAAAAGGCCGAGATCTTGACTGAGGCACTCCCTTATATCCGAAGATTCTCTGGCACTACCGTCGTTATCAAATACGGAGGAAATGCAATATCAGAGGGGCTTGAGAGCCTTGATAGTTTCGTCGAAGATGTAGTGCTTTTGAACTTTGTCGGAATAAAGGTGGTAGTCGTACACGGGGGCGGACCACAGATAGATGCACTTCTGACTCGCCTTGGCCATAGTTCTACTTTTGTCGGTGGCCTTCGGGTGACAGATGAAGAGACCTTGGAGTCCGTAAAGATGGTGCTTTTGGGTCAAGTAAATCCTCTGCTAGTGTCTCGTATAAACCTTCATGGAGCCCTGGCGGTTGGAGTCTCTGGTGCCGACGGCTCGATGGTGCTGTGTCAACCAAGGTCAAAGGAGCATGGTTTTGTAGGTGAGGTGATCAAGGTGGATGCCTCGCTATTGGAGAATCTCTTGGTTCAGGGTCGAGTTCCTATCGTTGCCTCTATAGGAGTAGGCGTGGATGGGCAGATGTACAACGTGAACGCTGATCTTGTTGCTGCTGAACTCTCTGGAGCACTTAGGGCGGAGAAGCTCGTGTTCTTGACCAATGTCGAAGGAATCCGCTCTGATGCTTCTGACCCTAAGAGTCTTCTTCGTCAGCTTCGCGCTTATGAATTGAAAGACTTGCTTGACTCTGAGGTGATACAAGGAGGCATGATTCCAAAGGCAGAGGCAGCTCTTTCAGCTATAGAAAGAGGTGTTCATAGCGTGCACCTCTTGGACGGACGTCTTCCACACGCGTTGTTGCTCGAGGTATTTACGGATCAGGGAATAGGAACGATGTTATATGGATAGTGAGTATGTAAGTGAGGCAAAGGTATTAGTTGATGATCTGCGTTCGGCTCTCATGCCTACCTATGGAGACTATGGAATCGTAGTCAAAAAGGCAAAAGGCTGCCGTCTAACCGATGTGTACGATCGAACTTATTTGGACTTTTTGGCTGGAGTATCTGTGGTGTCCTTGGGACATGGGAATGAAGCTATAAATAGGGCGGTCGTAGAACAGATCAATAATTTTGGACACTTATCTAATTTCTTTCTGAATGAAACTACCTCAAAACTTGCTCAACGTATCGCCTCTTATGTAAGTAGTGACGACGACAAAGGGAAGGTGTTTTTCTCAAACTCGGGTGCAGAGGCAAACGAAGCTGCGATTAAGTTGGCTCGTAAGTACGGTGGAGGGAAAAGATATAAGATCGTGACCTGCTTCAACTCTTTTCACGGTCGCACTATGGGAGCCTTGGCAGCTACTGGGCAACCCGGGAAACAAAAGCCGTTCCAACCACTACCGCCAGGTTTTGTCTACGTAGAGTTCGATAATTTGACCCAGATGGAAGAGGCTTTGTCT
>JAJYFP010000069.1 GCA_021790855.1 Actinomycetes bacterium | reverse complement strand
TGGTAGAGCTTTCCTTAACTTTGGGTATAGATATTGACACACAGACGGTCTCTGACGGTGGAGAAGGCTTTGCCGATTGTTTCAGCGGTGACGAAAATGAGGTTACAGTATCTGACCCGTTTGGCTTTCCACGTAGGGTCACATGGAAACAGGCTGGCGAACGAGCGGTTGTCGAGGTGGCGAAAGTTATTGGCTACGGCGCCGTTGGGAGTCGAAGGTGTCCTCTGGGAACGAGCAGCTTCGGTGTTGGTGAGTTGTTGGCCCTGATACTTCGCTCAGGGATTAGAGATATTGCGATTGGCTGCGGTGGCTCCGCTACTTCGGATGGCGGATTTGGGCTTATATCTGCTCTCGGAGGTAGACCTTTTAGCGAAGAGGTCTCTGTGCGCGCTTTCGTGGATACGACAAGTATGTTCGGTCATGCACCAAGAGTTTTTGCGCCACAAAAAGGAGCCTCTACAGTGCAAGTAGCGCTACTTGAAAGACGCTTTGCCTATTTAGATACTCTCTATAAAGCCAGATTTGGTGGTTCCGTTAATGAATGTGTAGGTTCTGGCTCAGCCGGCGGAGTCTCAGGTGCTCTTTGGGCTCTTGGTGCTGAGATTACGATGGCCGTAGATAGTACTGTAAAGTCTCCTAGTGTGGCGTCATCAATAGCAGTGTCCGACCTAGTGCTGACTGGTGAGGGTTACTTTGATCTACAGTCACTACGGGGCAAAGTTGTGGGAGCAGTTTTAGAGGCATCCGAGAAAGAGAGCAAGCCGGTGCTAGTTATTGCAGGAGATGCTGATAGGGATATGAAACTTGAACTGCAAAAGAGGAGTCCCTCGGTCCAGGTGGTCTCTTTGGTGGAAGAGTTTGGATATGAGGCCGCAGTACACGATACTAAGAGGGTACTTTTAGAAACAGTCGCCCGCTATGTCACGGCTCACTATGGGACTAGGTAAGTTCGATTGACGGGAGTTCGAATGGGAAGTGTCTTGTTTCTTCTATCTCTTTCAACGTCAGTTTGTCTGCTTTGAATAGTATTGCTGTGGCCACCTCCCTAGCCTGTTGAGTTAGAAACTCAAGTGAATGATGGCGGTGGACTTTATGTCCAATCTCTATCTCTTCGATTGCGTCGATGCCGAACACCGAAAAAGCGTCTATGAGGAGTCCGACGTCGATGGAGTAACCACTAAGTAATCTAACATTTTCGATCACTACCGATCGAAAGGCGATCTCGCCGGCCAACGGTGACCGTAGGTGAGAGAGCTCTGGAAAAAAAATGGCGAGTAAAGGCTTTGCCATTAGGCGAGTTACTCTTTGAGTGGAGTCCGAGGACCCATCGCTGGATTGATATCGGTATGCTGCACGGCTCATTATGAGTTCCGGTCTTTCAACGAGAGGATTTACTAACGTCACCAGGTCCTCAACGGTGAAGCTTCTTAGGTCGGCATCACAGGTTACGTAGATATCGGCAGCCGGTGCTTGATGGATGCCAAAGGAGATCGCCTCCCCCTTGCCTTGGGCGTAGTGCTTAGGCATTTTTGCTACCTGAGCCCCTAAGGAACTTGCAACCTTAGCGGTGTCGTCAGTACTGTGGTCATCCACAACCATGATCGTCATATCAAAATGCGACTGACTCTTCTTCGTCAAGGCTGGGATTAACGTTGACAAGGTTTGTTCTTCATTGTGAGCGGGAATGATGACGGAAACCCTAAGGTTCGTCGTAGTCGCTGTAGTTCTATCCCTAAGGGGATGCAAAGTTGAGTCATCCATCATCTTTAAAGCTAGTGGAGCTCGCCTTAAATGACCTGCAAATGCCTAAGGCTGGAAGGGTATTTCGAGAAAAACTTTTCTTGTTGAGTTGTCTGAATAAATTTTGAGACTACAATGATCTTGCAAATTGTTTTGTCATCGAGAGCGGATGAGGGACGGGCCCGTTGATTCCGCGACAACCAGTACGGATGTACCAGGTGCCAATGCCCGATCGATGATTTTAGGAGGAAGTTTGTCTTTTGCAAATGCGTTACGTTGTAAAGAGTGTGGAAAGCTCTACCCAGTCCAAGCACTACACGTATGTGAGTTCTGTTTTGGGCCTTTGGAGGTCGACTACGACTATGAGGCGATTGCTTCCTCTGTGTCGAGAGAATCTATAGCTAAAGGACCGCTCTCGATATGGAGGTATAAGGATCTACTTCCAATCGAAGGAAATGAATACGTTGACCTAGGTGCTGGTTTCACGCCATTAGTCAAAGCGGAAAGGCTCGGTAAGTATCTAGGTCTAAACGATCTTTGGATCAAGAATGATACTTTGAATCCTACTGGATCCTTTAAAGATCGAGTTGTGTCAGTTGCACTTTCGAAGGCGAAAGAGCTCGGGCTTTCAGTCGCCGCATGTGCATCAACGGGAAATCTAGCCAACTCAGTCGCTGCTCATGCCGCTGCGGCAGGAATGGAAAGCTTTGTATTTATTCCAGCTGATCTTGAGGCGGCCAAGGTCATTACGACGACAGTGTACGGCGGTAATGTAATAGCGATTGACGGTAACTACGACGATGTTAATAGATTATGTTCTGAGATTACATCTGAAGAACCAGATTGGGCTTTTGCAAACGTCAACGTTAGATCGTACTACTCTGAGGGATCCAAGACTTTGGCCTTTGAAGTGGCCGAACAACTGGGGTGGCAAGCTCCGGATCATGTGGTCGTACCGATTGGATCAGGATCTCAACTTACAAAGATCCATAAAGGGTTTTTAGAGTTAAGCAAGGTTGGATTGCTAGACAACTTTAGGTCTGTTCGCATATCGGGGGCTCAACCTCAAGGGTGTTCTCCGGTAGCTAGTGCGTTTCTTGAAGGACATGATTTTGTCAGACCTGTGAAACCGTCGACCATTGCAAAGTCTTTGGCAATTGGGAATCCAGCTGACGGTGTTTATGCCCTTGATGTTGTGAGATCGACGGGTGGAGCGATAGCGGCTGTTTCAGATGAGCAAATCCTCGAAGCCATACGTCTTCTTGCAAGGACGGAAGGTATTTTTGCCGAGACTGCGGGTGGAGTTACTATGGCTGTTCTGATGGAGTTGGTTGCGGATGGGAAGATCCACAAAGACGAACGAACGGTCGTCTATATTACGGGGAATGGTCTAAAGACCGTAGAGGCCCTGGCTCCTACATCTAATGTCTCTGAGACAATACCACCGTCACTCGATGCTTTTATGGATTACTTGGAGAAAAAACGTTCGAATGTTCTGGAAGGAATGAAGTAATGTCGGTTGTAGTTAGAGTTCCAGCTCAGCTCAGATCCCTTACTGGAGGGGTAGGCGAGGTCGATGTTGAATCTAGTGGTACGCTAAAGGAAACCTTGGACGCGCTTTTTGCAAAGTATCCAGATCTAAAGGGAAGAATTTTAGACGAGTCCGGAACGTTGCGAAGGTTTGTGAACATATTCGTATCCGACGAGGACATTCGTTTCCAGGAAGGTCTTGACACTAAGGTAACCGACGGACAGGTTCTATCAATTGTACCGGCAGTGGCTGGCGGGTAATAGGATCATGTCGGTCTTTAGCGTGACGCATCATTTTTAGATAGTTCAATTTTTTGTGCACTATTGACGCTGATTTTGAAAGATTTCTATAAAAACTTTCCTAGTCCACGTGTTTATGTACACTGCGAATGCACTGATTCATGAAAATTCATGGTAGATTCTTTAGCACTCAGGTAGTGAGAGTGCTAACAGAACCCAATGGAGGGAACTGACAGATGTCAAAGCTAATTGCTTTCGATGTAGAGGCCCGCAGGGCGCTCGAATCAGGAATGAATCAACTTGCAGACGCCGTTAGGGTGACGCTAGGGCCGAAAGGTCGTAACGTTGTCCTTGAGAAGAAGTGGGGAGCCCCCACAATAACTAACGACGGTGTCTCGATTGCTAAGGAAATAGAACTCGAAGATCCTTATGAGCGAGTCGGTGCCGAGCTCGTCAAGGAGGTCGCAAAGAAGACCGACGATGTAGCCGGTGACGGTACCACGACGGCAACGGTTCTTGCTTGGTCGATGGTTAGGGAAGGTCTCCGTAACGTGGCGGCTGGCGCCAATCCAATGTCTTTGAAGAGAGGGATAGAGCTAGCTGTTGAAGCTGCCGTTTCGTCTTTGAAGATGATTGCTAAGGAGATTGAGTCTGAAGAACAGATAGCTCAAGTAGCAGCTATCTCGGCAGCAGACGAAGAGATTGGTGCTTTGATCTCTGAAGCTATTCAAAAAGTAGGCAAAGACGGAGTTATAACGGTCGAAGAGTCTCAAGCGTTCGGTTTAGAGATGGATCTTGTTGAAGGAATGCGTTTCGACAAGGGCTACATCTCTCCTTACTTCTCTACTGACCCAGAGGCGATGGTGGCGGTTCTAGAAGATCCCTACATTCTTCTTGTGGGATCAAAGATCTCGACGGTAAGGGATCTTGTGCCGGTTTTGGAAAAAGTCATGCAAAGTGGTAAGGGCCTGCTCATTATCGCAGAAGATGTTGAAGCTGAGGCGTTGGCTACTCTTGTTGTAAACAAGATCCGTGGTACATTCAAATCGGTTGCCGTCAAGGCGCCGGGTTTTGGTGAGCGTCGAAAGGCTATGTTGCAAGATATTGCAATTCTCACAGGAGGACAGGTTATAACCGAAGAGGTCGGACTGAAGCTCGAAAATACTACCTTGGACCTTTTGGGTCGGGCGCGACGTATCGAGGTTTCAAAAGACGAGACTACGGTTATCGAAGGTTCTGGATCTGAGACCGATATAAAGGGTCGAATAGCCCAAATAAAGGCAGAGATCGAAAATACTGACTCGGACTACGACCGCGAGAAGCTCCAAGAGCGTTTAGCTAAGCTTTCTGGTGGAGTTGCGATTCTCAAGGTTGGTGCAGCCACTGAGGTTGAACTGAAGGAGAAGAAGCATCGTATCGAAGACGCAGTCTCGACAACGAAAGCTGCAATTGAAGAGGGGGTTGTTCCCGGAGGTGGAGTTGCACTACTGAGATCTCAAGCCGCC
>JAJYFP010000068.1 GCA_021790855.1 Actinomycetes bacterium | reverse complement strand
ATGTAGTGTGTATCGCCGGTAGTGCTGGTATATGAGGAGCGGTAGAAGCCTGCTAGATCGTCTCGAAGATCTCCGGAGAAGTCTATAGAAAGAGTCGCTAATCCGGCAAGAATGAGGTTAGGTGAAAACAGCCGTAGAATCTCGTGTTCATTGTCGATCTCGATCTTCAAGTTGGTTTGAGTTTCTCCTTGGAACAGATTAGCGCTTGATATCTCTAAGTCCTTGGAGTTTAACTCGATCTCTGTCGTATCTCGTGGGATCTGGAGCTGGATCGAGACACTGCCACTGAAGACAAACGAGTCGAGGTTTGGCCTTAGTTCAAGGTCGTAGGATACCGGATATGCGGTGGGGGAAAGCCGAAACATGTTGTTATCTCTCACCCTCGGTATGCTAATTCATGCTGCTGCTGTCCGTGGCTTTATAGAGTGAATTTCTTGTGAAGTACTCTTTGTTCTGCGTTAGATCGTTCGAATCGAGCATCTACTTGCCAATCGTAGATACGATGGGTCGTCCGAATGTCTGCTCCTCTTCGACTGTCGTCTTAGATTGGATACGTTAGTTCGACTTGAAAGGACTTGTGTGAAACCTAACGAGGTTATCTGCTTGGGCTCTGCAATTGTAGATGTATTCATCGAGGCTACGGAGGAAGATCTAGCCAGTTTGGGCCTGGAACGCTCCTCCATGACTCTGGTGGGACGTGAGCTAGCTATGGAGGTTGCCAGTCTTTTCCCAATAAAACATACGAAAAGTGGAGGGTCTGCTGCAAACACAGCTTCAGCATTAGCAACTTTGGGCGTTGATACAGGTTTTTTAGGACTGTACGATAGCGATGACCTAGGAGAAAGCTTCGTTCGTGAGATGCGCGAAGGAGGGGTAGAGGTCTTTACTGACTTTGTAGGACCGGGAGTTGGAACAGGACGTTGTCTAGTTTTTGTAACCAAAGACGGTGAGCGGACAATGGCAACATATCTAGGGGCAGCCGCCACCATTAGCGAAGTTCAGATCGCAAAGCTCCCACTAAAAGATGCAAAAACCGTCTACATCGAGGGTTACCTACTCGAGGTGCAAGCTGCATATGATGCGATACTTAAATTAGCTCCAAGGCTCGTAAGAGCTGGGGTAAAGTTCGTGTTATCGCTCTCAGACCGCTTCTTAGTCGAGCGCCTTGAGGACAGCTTGAACGACCTCATTAGAGCGGGTGCTATCTCGATGGTGTTTGGAAACGAAGCTGAGTTTGAGTCTCTCGTTGGTACTTCCGATATGGAAGATGCTGCACGTAGGTTGGGTAGTCAGGGTCTCCAAGGGGTGATCACCTTAGGATCAGAAGGGGCCCTCGGTTTCGATGATGAGCACATCGTTAAGGTCCCTGCTAATCCTAGTGTTGAGGTAGTGGATACCACTGGTGCGGGCGATCTGTTTGCAGCGGGTTTTTTATTTGGAATGGTTAGAGGATTTGATCTTGAGACCAGCTGTCGGATGGGGGTAGAGTGTGCCACTGAGGTGATTTCACACTTTGGTGCGAGACCGACCCGACCACTTGTGGAACTTTTGGCGCCGTATCTTTGAGTTACTAAGGCATATGCGACGTTGCTCCGAAGCTAAGGTGTTGATGTAAGTGATTAGAGCGTTTCTTGGTCGTTCTTGAGACCTGTATGTCGAAGTAGTTTCGCTTGGACGAGTAAACGTCCTGATCATTGGAGAGTATCAACGCTCTAGGAGCTCTTTTTATGGAGGTAGAGGTTGTCAGTTGAAGTTGTCCAAGACGCCGATGTGGAAAGTTTTGCGTACTCTCAGTTGAGTGGCCAAAAGTCTTTCAAGGCAGTATTTGTCCTTTTTGGAGCATCAGGAGATCTTTCCCGTAAAATGCTGCTTCCAGCGCTTTACCTACTTCGAGCTCGCAAAGAGGTAGAACTGAGTGTGATTGGAGTCTCTTCTACTTCTTATACCAATGAGGACTTTAGAGAGGTGGCACGTGAGGCGATCTATCAGTCTCAGGGACCCAACGTCCAAGAGCAGGTGTTAGGGGAGTTCTTGTCAGATCTGAGATACCAGGCTGGGGACTATAACGACCCCCAAACCTTTCGACATCTCCAAAGTCATATCGGTGAAGATCAAGATGTTCTTTTCTATCTTGCTATCCCGCCATCGATGTTTGAAAAGGTGTGTACGGCCTTGGAGGATGTGGGCCTCACTAAACGGGGTAAGTTGATCGTGGAGAAACCTCTCGGTAGGGACTTCCAGACCTCGGTCGAACTGAACTCGTGTTTGACGGCAGTCTTTCCAGACTCGAGGATCTTCAGGATCGATCATTTCTTAGGAAAAGAAGCAATTCAAAACTTAATGGTGTTTAGATTTGCAAACGCAGTTTTGGAGCCTCTTTGGAACAGGACATACGTCAATCGAGTAACTATAACGATGGCTGAAGACTTTGGCGTTGAAGGCAGAGGAGCATTTTACGACTCAGTAGGCGCCATTAGAGATGTTTTCCAAAATCATCTACTGCAGTTACTTTGCCTTCTCGCCATGGAACCTCCGATCGATACAGACTCTCGATCAATCTCGGATGAAAAGTTGAAAGTTCTGCGAGCGATGCCGGAGATAACTCCACAAGACGTCGTGGTCGGGAGGTACAAGGGGTATCTCTATGAAAAGGGGGTGGATGCGGAGTCCAAGACGCCGACATTTTTTGCGCTTAGATGCTTTATCGAGTCGTGGCGATGGAGCGGAGTGCCGTTTCTCGTTAGATCAGGGAAAAACATGGCTGACACTATTACTGAGGCAGTTGTAGAGTTTAAGGTTCCACCTCAAAACCTATTTAGCGTGGAAGGAGCGGAGTCTTTACAACCTAACAAGTTCGTATTTAGGTTCAAGCCCGATGGGAAGATCGCGCTGAGGGTTCTCTCAAAACAGCCTGGATCACTTATGACTCCCCATCCCGTCGAGCTCACGATCTCGGAGAGCGAGGAGCTGCCTAACCAGGGTGCAGACAGCTACTCAAGGCTTATCGAAGATGCTGTTGTTGGCGACCACTCAAGGTTTGCAACTGAGGAGTCTGTGCTTGAGTCATGGAGAATTGTAGATAAGATACTCGACATTGAAGACGTCTATACATATGCCCCCGGAAGCTGGGGACCGACAAAGGCAGATGCCCTTTTTGAAGAGACTCGAATGAACCGTAAAGTGCGCTAGTTCAGTCCAACTCTCCCGACGTATTGAGTTTAAGATCCGAGACCTTGACAAGTAAAGACGCTATCCAAGCTCCAAAGGGTTCTAACTCTCTCTCAAGACCTACAGCGTCTTCTATCAAGTTCTCATCTAGATGTAGAGTTGCGTCATAGACGAACTCCATGGAGTTCTCCTTTGCTTTTGAGTTTGGATCGTAAGCGGTCTCGCTCGACACAGATGTCAGTTCAAATCGAGTGGTAAACATCTCTGGAGACTGACTTGGGAGGGAGCTGACGTAGTCATCTAAAAGTAGAGACTCGCGTTTGTGTTGAGCTCGAATAGCGACTTCAACGTTTATATCTGCACCCTCCTCAAACCCCTCTCCAAGAGTCCACGAGCGAAAGTTGCTCTGGCTCCAGGTGGGCCATTCGACCGATATGTCGGCTCTTACCGTAGGTGGGTTATCTTCTCCCGGAAGAGAGTAAGATGTTTCAAAACTAATATCACCGAGCCAAACGTCTATCTGGAACCGCTCCTCTACGCCCGCTTTTTCGAGCATCGAACTTTCGAGCGAGGACTTGAGGTTAGCAACAAAATCGAGAAGTATGTGATCAAGCATTTCCTGAAAGGATAGTTTACTAACTAGGGTATCAATGATGTCTAATCCATGGATCAGTAGAAGAGTCTTAAGTTATGCCCATCGAGGTGGTGCTTTAGAAGCCCCTTCGTCGACGATATATGCGATAGAAAAGGCTATCTACGGTGGTGCAACGGCAATTGAAATCGATGTGCACCCGACAAAGGACGTGCATGCAGTGTGTCTGCACGACGACTCGCTGGAGAGAACTACAAACGGACTGGGCAACGTGCGTGACTTGACGTTGGAAGAGATAAAGACTTTGGATGCGGCCTATTACTTTGCAAATAACGGCGCAGAGGAAGATCATAGTTTAGGAGAGTCGGAATACCCATACCGAGGTCTCGCCAAAGAGGACGGTCGTTTTAGAGTTCCAACTTTCAATGAGGTTGTTGAGGTTTGTAACGATGTGTTCATCAACGTCGATATCAAAGAAGATATGGGTGTTGAGGCGGAGTTCGAGACCAAGCTAGTCTCTTTGATTTTAGACAAAGAGCTTCGTGATCGTACTATATTTGCTTCGTTTCTTCAAGGTCCACTGGATCGTGTCCGTGCGCTTAACCCCGAGATCTATACAGCAGCTTCGCCAGAGGAGGCGTTGCGGTTTTATAACGACTTTCTCGCAGATCGGCAGAGACCTGACACTCTTCCTTTGCCGTATGTGGCTCTCCAGATACCGGCTTCTTATGGAGGTATTGAGTATCTAGATTCTTCTTTCGTAGAGTTCGCCCACGAATGTGGAGTAGCGGTCCACGTATGGACGATCAACGAACGAAGTCAGATGGAACACCTAGTAGACGTGGGTGTAGACGGGATTATAACCGATAGGCCTGCGCTTTGTGCGGCTACGCTCTCTGATCTTGGTGCCTCTTTTAGGCCGTGACTACCACTGGTAGCTTGATTGTAGCTTTAAAGACCGAGACAAAGGAGTAGAGGTTTGGCAAAGGTAATGGTTGCTATGTCTGGAGGAGTCGACTCTTCTGTGGCGGCCGGGCTTTTGGTGCAGCAAGGGCACGAGGTAGTCGGTGCTACTTTGAAACTCTGGGGAGGGAGCTCTGACTCCGGCTGTTGTTCAGTCTCCGACGTGGAAGATGCTAGAAGAGTTGCGGCTCAGTTGGGTATAAAACACTTCGTCTTTAACTTTACGGACGAGTTTGAGGAAAAAGTAGTCACTCCTTACGTCATTGGCCACAGCGAAGGAGAAACCCCAAATCCTTGTGCCGAG
>JAJYFP010000067.1 GCA_021790855.1 Actinomycetes bacterium | reverse complement strand
CTTGCTCTCTGGAATAGATGCCTACGATACCTTGCAACACAATCTTTCAAACGACTTAGGAAAGATTTCTCCTTGTAGAGCTCAATATACGCATCTGTTAGATGAAAACGACGCATCCGTGCTCGACGATATCATTATTTGGTGGGATACCGAGAGTCGATTCTACGTTATGCCAAACGCATCTAACACGAAAAGGGTTGTCGATCGAATAGGGGGTGTGGACATCACTCCTACGCGTTCGATACTAGCGCTTCAAGGTCCCAAATCTAGAGAAGTGCTCCATAAAGTGATACCACCTGCAGCTGGAGTAGGAAGGTTTCGCCTCTCCCACTTTAACTTCAAAGGAGAAGACGTCATCGTAGCCGGCACTGGCTATACAGGGGAAGACGGCTTTGAAATCAGCATCGCCGGGGAAGCTGCCGTTGAACTGTTTCAGCAACTTTTAGATGCTGACGTAGTGCCAGCAGGTCTTGGCGCTCGGGATACGTTGCGACTTGAGGCGGCACTACCATTACATGGTAATGAGCTTGGGCCAGAGATAACACCCATAGAAGCGAGGCTTGAATGGGTAGTTTCTCTCACAAAAGGAGACTTCGCTGGACGTAGTGCCTATACAAGACATCAACAGGAAGGTCCTCGGTATCTGCTCTACGGCGCTGTCTCTGAGGGCAGACAACCAGTACGTTCACACATGACTGTCTATAGAGACGGCGACGAGATTGGATGGGTATCTTCTGGAAACTTCTCACCGTCTCTGAAGAAGGCCATTGCTCTAATGTTCCTACGCAGACCTTTGGCCTTTGGTGATGTAGTAGAGGTAGATGCAAGGGGCAATCTACTCTCTTTCAAGATAGTCAATCTACCTTTTGTGACGAAGACACCATAAGATATTACTAAGTGCGATAACAAGTTTAGACAGAACATCTCAACCCTTAAGAGCACCTACTAGGTAGAGCAGATAGAAAGGAAAGACGAGGACAATGCCGTCTTTTGTTCCCCATAGCAACTCCGAGACCCAAGAGATGCTCCGAGATCTTCAGATAGATTCCCTAGATGAGCTATTCCAACTCATCGACCCAAAGTTACGATTGAACGAGGAGTTGAAAGTTCCCAAAGGAGTATCAGAGTTTGAAGTCCTTGATGAGTTCGCTAGGCTAGGACAAAGAAACCTCTCTTTTGGACGACCGCTTGTAACCTTTGCAGGTGGAGGTGCCTACGATCACGATCTTCCATCTGTACTAAGGACTCTTGGTGGCCGTTCAGAGTTCGTAACTGCATACACTCCCTATCAACCGGAGGTAGCTCAAGGAGTCTTACAGGCCCTTTTTGAGTTTCAAACCCTTGTGTCACGAGTCTCTGGGTTAGAGGTATCAAATGCATCTCTATACGACGGTGCTGCCGCCGTTGTTGAAGCGATCAATCTAGCGTGTGCTGCAACCTCTAAGAGTACGATCTTGATCTCCAATGGTGTCAATCCGCGATACGTAGAGACAGTTAAAACCTTTGCCGCAGGAACGGGACTCTCTCTTGATCGGCTCCGGCTCAACCAAACGATGCAGACCGAGTTTAGTAACTATGAAGACAGTGCAGCGGTAGCTGCCTTAGTTGTTGGATATCCAAACTACTTCGGAGCGGTGGAAAATCTAATCCAAGCACGTAACTTGGCCGACCGGCTTGAAGCGTTACTTATTGTCGTATATGACCCGATATCGATGGCACTGTTGAAGAGTCCTGGCGAACTTGGGGCCGACGTGGCGGTAGCCGAAGGACAATCATTCGGAGTCCCTCTATCATTCGGTGGCCCTTATCTGGGTCTTTTCTCCACAAAGAGAGAGTTCGTCCGCCTTATACCAGGGCGCCTGGTGGGGGAGACAAAAGATATCGAAGGTAAGACCGCGTATGTAACTACACTTCGAACCAGAGAACAAGATATTCGCCGTGAAAAAGCAACCTCTAACGTCTGCACGAATCAAACTTTGATGGCTGTCTGGGCAACCATATACATCTCTTGGTTGGGAAAAGAAGGTTATGTAGAAACTGCGAGACGATGTCATGACAACACTCGTTATCTAATCGATAAGGTAACTCAGATCGACGGAGTAAGCCTTTGCAGTCCGAGTTATGTAAGAGAAGCGAGCATAAGCCTACCAGTCGAGGTTGAATCAGTGATCGAAAAGATGGCTGACCACGGATTCTTAGCTGGGGTAAAAGGGACCGTCTCTTCGGACTCCACAACAAAGGAGTGTCTCATCGTAACGGCAACTGAGAAGCGTACTCAAAAAGAGATAGATGAATTTGTAGATACATTAGAAGAGGTTGTACAAAGTGGAAAGTAAGATCTTCGGCGGAGGAGTAGCAAGCTCCTCTCCTCTTATGGGTAGCAGTTCAGAGCCGACCGTATTTGAACTTTCAGTTCCAGGAAGAACTTCATACTCGCTGCGGGCAACGAAGATACCTCGACGAAATCTATCAGATACAGTCCCTGAAGAGTTTTTACGCGAGATACCGATAGAGCTACCCGAAGTCTCCGAACGTGACCTAGTTGCTCACTTTACCCGGCTGTCATCGAGGCAGTATGCGGTAGACCTTGGCGCTTATCCACTCGGTTCATGCACTATGAAGTACAATCCCAAGTTTGCCGACACCGTAGCCAATATGACGGGCATCTCAGATGTACACCCCCTTACTCCTGCTAGTCATGCTCAAGGCTGGCTGGAACTCATGGTAACGCTTGAGAGGTATATATGTGAAATTACCGGAATGAGTGAAGCAACCTTACAACCGGCTGCTGGCGCCGCTGGCGAACTTACTGGACTTCTTATTATGGGGGCCTACCATCGTGCCAACGGCAGGAAAAGGTCAAAGATTATTATTCCTGACTCTGCCCATGGAACAAATCCCGCGTCGGTAACGCTTGCCGGTTACGAGGCGGTTACGGTTCCTTCCAACGAACGTGGTCTAGTTGATCTTGAGCACCTTCGTAAAGTTCTAGACGAAGAGGTTGCTGGCATGATGCTTACTAACCCTAATACTTTGGGACTCTTTGAGCAAGAGATCTACGAAATTGCACAAGCAGTTCATGATATCGGCGGCTTAATGTACTACGACGGAGCAAATCTCAATGCAATTATCGGCATCTCGCGTCCGGGCGATATGGGATTCGACATCGTGCATTCAAACCTGCACAAAACCTTCGCGACACCTCATGGAGGGGGTGGACCTGGAGCTGGTCCCGTAGCAGTGACCGCCGCTCTTGCTCCTTTTCTCCCTGGGCCAAAGCCAGTCCTCACAGAGTCCGAAGGAGTAGCAACGTATCATTGGGCTACCCCGGAACATAGCATAGGGAAGGTGCACGGCTTTTTTGGAAATGCGGTCGTACTTGCACGCGCTCTTGCTTATATGCTCTATAACGGCTCTGATGGACTAAAGGAGGTATCCCAATATGCAGTTTTGAATGCAAATTGGCTTCGCCTTAAGATCTCTACACAGTACGATATCCCATATCCACAGTGGTGTATGCATGAATTTGTAGCCTCGGCGCACCGACTTCGACGAGAGGGCGGTATCAAAGCATTAGATATAGCAAAGGCTCTATTGGACGAAGGCTTTCACTCTCCAACGGTATATTTTCCCTTGGTCGTCGACGAGGCCTTGATGATAGAGCCAACCGAAACCGAGTCTTATCAGACGCTTTCGATACTCGCTGAAAAGCTGAATAAACTTGCAAAACTCGCAGAAACGTTGGAGGGTCAAGAGAGGCTACGTCAAGCACCAGTCAATACGCCGACGCGAAGATTAGATGAAGCCCTAGCCGCAAGAAAGCCACGTCTAAGCTTCGATCAACCACTCAACCACTAAAGAAGCGTACGCCTATCTCTCACGGGTTCCTCATCCTCAAGATTAGATTGTGAGCTGGGTTGTCGCTAGGGCTTCTTGCGAAGACGGGCAACTGTAGATGATCTCGTTGAGCTTACGGATCTTCGCTCCGACGGGTCTGCTTTGGGAATGAGGTGCACGCCGTCCCAACTGCGGTATTTATTTAGGTTTATGTCGGTGCGCTTAAAGCTCAGCTGTGATTCAAAGGGGTAAGTTTCTCTATTTGAGTGTAACTCCTGGGACCTTTGGACCTCTTCGATGGCGAGTTTTTGAGGGATTAGAGTAACGGTACGTATTGAAGATGAAACTCCAATCTCTAATACATAACATCTATACAGCAGGAGCTAGGAATACAACACCGTGCAGCAAGAGATGAGGCGGCTCATAAAGTAGGTTCTGTTAGAAGTGTGAGCTCGGGACTCTCATGTAATGCACGAGCTAGAAGCAGCAGGAAGCTCAGCCGACCTTCTAAATGGGATCCAACCTGTGATCGTGTAAGAAATGCCATCTCCGAGGGAATCTCAATCAGCCTACCAGCAGACTCAGCCAACAGTTGGGCTTGACATGACCTGTCCATAGCAATAAACCACCAAACGGCCTCTCCAACACTCTGTCCCACCGTTAAAAGGCCATGGTTGCGAAGAATCACGGCCTTTCCCCCAAGAGCTTCGGCTATACGCCTGCCTTCCTCTGAGGTCAGCACTCCCCTGTATAGTCGTCAAAGAGTGCGTGATCTTCGTAGAACGCACAGGCATCTTGTGTAGTTGGAGTTAGTAATTTTCCGAGGCTCGAGAACGCTTTACCTGCTATCGAGTGCGCATGAGCAGCGGCAATAACATCGGGACGAACTCTGTGTATCTCTGAGTGAATTGCAAATGCTGCTGTGTTCAAAGAACCAGTTCCTTCTACTACCTCACCGTTTGAGTCAACGGCTATAAGGTCGCTGGGACAGATAAGAGAAAAGTCTACTCCAAGTGGATTAACCCAAAATACATCTGAGTCTTTAGGATCTCTTGTAGCGATGTGCCCTGCAAGACTTTCATCGTAACCAAACTTTCCAAAGAGCCGAAAGGCCGCTATGAGGTGTAGTTTTCTCACGACTCGTTCCTGTTCGAATAAGTCGACATCTCTTGATCTATTAGAGACTTTGTCCATGACCTTCTCCTTCTCTTCCTTGGGTGCA
>JAJYFP010000066.1 GCA_021790855.1 Actinomycetes bacterium | reverse complement strand
TTAGCGGAGTTGGCAAAAAATAGAAGAAGAAATACGGCAGCGTTTCCGCAAGATATCCCACTGCTCTCAAGCTCCCTAAAGGTACGGACCGAGCTTCCCGTCATGGAACTTGATGTCTTGGTACTTCTTGACCTTGTTGGGGATGTGTGTGTCGTGAGGGATTACGAAGAAGGGGCTCACTTAATCTCTCAGATTCCTACTCTCAAAGCGGTAACGAAGGACGGTCATATATTTTCCAAGGTACAGGCAGAGATCTCTTTACGAGGCGACAAGGCTCTAGCTATTCGAGTGGCTCATCTCGAAGCAAGGCGACACGTAAAAAGAAAAGAGGTCGATCATCTTGAACGCCAACAAGAAGAGGTCGACAAGCACTTTGATGCCCTAGCTGCGCGACTAGACAAAGAGAAGAAGGAGGCAGAAAACTTTAGGGTTAAAGAGCAAAAACTCGCCAGAGAGCACTCTGTCCTCACGGATCGACTTGAGTCTCTCGTCCAAGAGCGGGAGCGGCTCCATCTGCAACTCGAGGACTTCAGATCCTCATTCGATGAGGCTTTTTTCCAAGACTTGACGGATGAATTGGCGAGGCTTTCTCAAGAGCTCAAGGACAAAGAAGAAAGAGTCTCTAACCTTCGAAAACAACGGAATGAGTACGATGTGCAACGCCGGAGGATAGAGTCCCTCAAGAGCGAGGTTCGGTTAAAAGCGATAGAGGTTGAGTCCGATGTGAAAGCGATGCGACAGCTAGACCAAGATCTAAAGGAAGAGGTGGAAGTCTACGAGAACATGAAGGCTGAACGCGACGCACAGCTTGCCACCTTTAACGCTGAGATTGAGCTTGCTTCATCTCTTAGAAGTCGGCTCCAAGAGTTTTTGGTGGCCGTGAGATCTACTTTAGATATGGTTAGCCATAAAGTCGATATCTTGGAAGAAAAAGCCAAAGAAACGATGCAAAGAAGACGAACTTTAGAGTCCGAAGCCGTTTCCCTCGAGAAGGATCTGGCTACCTTTACAGTGCAACTTACCGAGGTGGAAGAGAACTTGAACAAGGTAGTTCTGACACAACAACTCAACGAGGAGTCGCTCTCGCGCTACTTGGGAGTAACTCTGTCTCAGGTCTTGAGCGCCCGACCCGTTGAAGGTGTCGCTGCTACGACAGCTAAGGATGAATTAGCAAGAACAGATGCCAAACTCAAAGAGCTAGGGGCGGTTAATCCGTATGCAGCATTAGAGCTTGAGGCCCTCAAAGACGAACTTCAACAGGTTGAAGTGAACTTTTCTGATGTGAAATCCACGCGTAGAGAACTCAGATCCTTGCTTTCCAAGCTTGACGAAGAGATGAGAAGCTCCTTTTCCGATTCTTTTTCAAGTGTGAATAGTAACTTCGGTCAATTCTTCCAAAAGCTTTTTCCTGGTGGACAAGGCTCGTTGCGAATTGACAATAGCGTGGATGTTCTTCAGTCCCAGGTAGATATTGACGTGGTCATACCAGGGAAGAAGGTGAGACGCCTCTCTCTGCTTTCAGGTGGAGAACGATCGTTGGTCGGACTCGCTTTTTTGTTCGCGATATTTGAGACCAAACCAACTCCTTTTATTGTTCTAGATGAGGTTGAGGCTGCATTAGACGACCGAAACCTTTCAAGCTTTATTGATCTGTTAAATGACTTTCGAACTCGCACTCAGATGATCGTGGTTACTCATCAAAAACGTACCATGGAGATCGCTGATGTCTTGGTAGGCATCTCCACCACTTTCAAAGGCAGTTCTCATGTCATCAGAGAAGAAGTCTCTCGTTATGAGGAAGAGTTCATCTAAAAAGATGTCTGGCAAGGTCTCAAAGTGTGTTCCCAGCTATTTTCAGCGTTTAAAACTTAGAGGTTCTTATCATTCCAACAGATAAGTAGCTACAACCAAAGGTTCGTAGAACTGGAATCCAATGGATGAACCTGCATCATGTAATAATATGCTGAATGTAACTTTTGAGAAAAGTGTGAACAACGGCTCAATAGATCCCAATGATGACAATCAAGCTATTTAGGATTAGCTTGATATAGATTGAATGGGAGCTTTCATCAATGGATCCGATCTTTGGGAACTTGACCTTGTTGTTGTCCAGATGGCAGTTTGCCACGACAACCATATATCACTTTCTTTTTGTACCGGTGACAATAGGTCTTTCCGTTTTGGTGGCGATCTTACAGAGTGCGCACTTAAAGACTCGGGATCCCAGATACGAGCGTCTTGTCAGCTTTTTTGGGAAGTTGTTCCTTATCAACTTTGCCATAGGTGTAGTTACCGGAATCGTACAGGAGTTTCAGTTCGGAATGAACTGGTCCCAGTACTCGACCTTCGTGGGGAATATCTTCGGACCACCTCTGGCAATAGAGGGTCTTTTGGCCTTTTTTATGGAGTCGACGTTCTTGGGAATCTGGATCTTTGGCAAAGGCAGAGTTTCTGAGAGGATCCATTTGTTGTCGATCTGGATGGCGTCATTGGGTACTGTACTCTCTGCAGCTTTTATCTTGGCCGCTAACTCGTGGATGCAACACCCTGTTGGTTACTCAATCGACAAAGCGACGAATCAAGCTATTATGACGAACTTTTGGGCTATCCTCACCAACCCGCTCTTTTTAGTGACGCTGTTCCACACTCTGTTGGCAGCCGCCATGACTGCGGCGGCGCTAATGTTAGGTATCTCTTTTTATCAAATGAAACGTAGCGCGACAAAAGAAGTGTTTGCCCTTGGCGCCAGAGTTGCTTTGATCGTGATGTTTGTATCCTCCTTGGCGATGGCTCTGGATGGACATGTACAGGGTCAAGTCATGGTGAAGGACCAGCCTATGAAGATGGCGGCTGGTGAGGCACTTTATAATACAGCAAAGGGAGCTTCGGAGTCCATCCTTACCATCGGCAATCTGAAGGACAAGGTTATCTTTCAGGTGGGACTTCCACACGTACTATCGCTTTTGGCTACCGATAGGTGGAACGGAACGGTTCAGGGCATTAATCAGCTCCAAGCTAAGTACGAAAAAGAGTATGGAAAAGGAAACTACGTGCCCGTAGTATGGCTGGATTACTGGTCATTTAGGATTATGGCAGGAATTGGTGTCGCAATCTTAGCACTTGGAGCATGGGGAATGTATCTAATGCGCAAGAAGCGCTTGGACGACTCCAAGTGGTTTAGACGGGCGGCTATAGCCGCTATGCCTCTTCCTTTCATCGCCAACACGACGGGATGGATTTTCCAAGAGACAGGCCGCCAGCCATGGGTTGTGTACGGACTGCTAAAGACATCACAAGCCGTTTCACATCTCTCGGCTCTTGATGTAGGAATCACGCTTGTTGGTTTTACCTTGCTTTATGGAGTGCTTGCCACTGTTGATCTATCTTTGATGTTTCGATACGCAAAAAAGGAGATTCAAGCAATAGGTGAGAGCGCCGAGGCGGGAGAGCCTCGTCATGACGAGGAAGAAGAGCTTGGCTCTTTGATCTACTAAGGAGCGATCGATGCATGTAAGTGGAGTTCAACTATTTTGGTTTATCCTCATTGGACTTTTGTGGGCTGGATACTTCTTCCTCGAAGGCTTTGACTTTGGTGTCGGTATGCTAATGCCCTTTGTGGCCAAGACAGACCTAGAAAGACGTGCTCTGGTCAATGCAATTGGACCTACCTGGGACGGAAACGAGGTCTGGCTGATTGTGGCTGGAGGAGCTACTTTCGCGGCATTTCCCTTATGGTACTCGACTATGTTCTCGAGTTTTTACCTGGCACTTTTTGTTCTATTGGTTGCTCTGATCATAAGAGGCGTTGCTTTTGAATACCGAGGCAAGGGAAACTCGAACAACTGGAAACGCAACTGGGATAGAGTGATATTTTTCGGGTCATTGGTTCCGGCGTTTCTCTGGGGTGTTGCCTTTGGAGATCTAATCTATGGAATACCACTCAATGCCTCGGGAACGTTCACGGGAAACTTCTTCGATCTCTTACAACCGTATGCTTTGGTTACTGGACTTGCAACTACGGCAGTGTTTTTGCTGCATGGAGCGCTCTTTTTATCTTTGAAGCTTACTGGGGATCTAAAGGACGAGGTTATAAAGACGCTCAAGAAGGTTGCTCCGGTGACAACTGTGGTATTGCTTATCTTTTTGGCTTGGACCTATTTCGTTGCTCGTGGCGATGGTCACTCTGGTGACGTGCCAGGTTTCATCCCGGTAGCTGCTTTTTTGATGGTTGCGTCGGTATCGTGGTTAGCCCGCGAGAAGCTATTTGGCTGGGCCTTTATATTTACGGGAGCTGCCATAGTAGCGATAACGGCGACCATCTTTATGACGCTTTATCCAGATGTCATGATGTCGTCTACGGCGACTAGATACTCACTAAGTATTGTTAGGGCAGCGTCGCAACCCTATACGCTTCATGTTATGACAGTGGTTGCCCTTATCTTTACCC
Organism: Actinomycetes bacterium; assembly: GCA_021790855.1. The sequence continues at coordinate 637 of JAJYFP010000066.1, read as the reverse complement.
CTTTTGTACTTGCCTATCAAGCCTGGTCTTATTGGATTTTTCGCAAGAGAATTACGCTTCCCACACCTGATAGTTCCACCAATGCCGAAAAGGATCCGACCTAAAGAACTACTCGGGCATCAAAGTGGACATTAAAAGAAAGACGGTTCCTCGGCCAAAGGCAGAAGGAAGTACATGTCAACCATGTCGCCTCCCTTAGATGCGAGAGTTCTTCATCATAGCCGTAGGAGACTACTTCTATCAGGAGTTGTCGTAGTCTGTGAAGTGACTTCGGCTTTATTTCTTGCTCTATGTGGTCTGGAGATAGGCGACATTTTGCAGAAGGTTGTCTTGACGAAAGAACCTCTTGGTGCGATCCGGTCCGTAGTATTTTTTGGAATCTTATTTTTAATGAGACTGGGAGTCTTGCAGATCGCTAACTTATTTGCGCTCAAAGTGGGTGCCGATCTCGCTGATCAATACAGATCTACCCTTGTTCAATACAGCAAAGATAACGTCGTGGCGGAGTCTGAACTGGGATACTTAAGTACTGACGGAGCAAACTCTCTTATCGGTTATGTACAGAGACTTCTGCCTGTACTGGTGGGATCCATCACAGTCACCCCACTCCTGCTGCTCTTTGTGTTGTCTCAAGGTC
>JAJYFP010000065.1 GCA_021790855.1 Actinomycetes bacterium | reverse complement strand
AAAGGTCGGACCAGCGACGTTGTGATCAAGATGTTGTTGCTCATGTTTGGGGGTAAGAAGTTGATCCGCATGAGTCGAGTCCTGAAGCGACTGTGCTTTGTTGATACGCTGCCAGATCTCCATGAAGTCGTCCCCAAGCTCGATAAGAAACTCACCAAGCAAAATTAAGGTGGAACGATCTGGATCTATGCATTTGTCTCTTGGTAGATGAAAGTCGTGAGTAAAGGTAGCCTTGCCCTTTGCCACGGTTAACGTACCAGAAAATACCTGCAACCTATCGATTTGATGGAGCAGATTAGGAGTCGAAGTGTTTTCATACGGGGATCTGAAGTCTGTAAAGTTCTCTCCAATTTGGATCCAGATGACTTCGCTCACTTCGCTAAGGTCGTCACTGCCGATGCATCTACCGAGTCGTTTCCAGACGCCTTGTAGCTGAGAGATATCCTCTACAAAGAAAGAATCTATCGACGCTTTAAAACTATCCTGGTCAAACACCTAATGATGCTCTCAAGTTGCGATGAAAGTTCAATATCGGCTGTTCATAACGACTTGCGAGTGCTCCTATTGCATACATCGGGGAGTGAACTGAGTGTTGAAGGCGTTCACAGACTTGAATGTCTTCGCTCAAAAATGCCCTTATCTCTTTTAAGACGGAGTCTGTGTCGATGGTTTCATCTGCTCTGATACGAAGACTCAGTTTCGTCGAGCCAGGATCTATGGGTAGGGCGTCATAGGTTGCTACGTAGTTGGGCGTAGTCACTATCATGATGTTTGGATAGATTAAATGAGCACCGATTCCATCTCTTTTTTCGGTGGAACCTCGCGAACTCTTTATGACTCCATCTGTTGACTTCAATGGCTCGTAGCTCCACCAGTTGTTGCCGCTTTGTTGCCACTGAAATCTGTGATGATCGAACGCGTTGAGTGTCTTGGCATGCAAGTACCATAGGTGATAGACGTCCAGGTGATTTTCGATGAGAAGCTTCCAGTTGCAAGAGATCTCGTAGTGGCTTTCAAAGCGTTGTGAGTAATCTGGCTCAAACTCACCACCGATCTGCATTGTGAGATCGTTCTCAATTTCGGCAAAAGGTCCTGCAAGGCCGAGTAAATCTCCAAAGACTAATCCTCTCCATGTGGCAGTTTTGAACTCTATCAACCCCAATGCTCCTTTTTCCAGATGGTCAAACTCGGATATCTGTGGGACCGTGCTGAGTTCGCCTGAGATCTTGAAGCTCCATTGATGATAAGGACAGGTTATGACGTTCTTCTTTACTCCTTTGCCTTTGAGTATCGGTAGAGCTCTGTGCGTGCATTGATTGAAAAACCCCTTGATTTGACCGTCTTTTTGCCGTATTAGCACGATCGGTATCCCCAGTACTTCGTGACATTCAAAAGCTCCAATGTGCTGAAGGGAATCGCTGCTGCCAAGGAGAGTCCACTCGGCAAGGAAAACGCGACGTATCTCGTTCTCCAAGACCCTCTCTGAAAGGTAGAGGTCAGCCAGAGATCTAGCGGAGATGCCTTCAAGTGATTCGGAACTCCAACCGAGTGAGTTGTTGAGGTTGTCGACCTGTGTTCGTGTAGGTGCACAGCTGTTCATCGTTGTTGCCTTTCGATCGACGTTATTTGAGTATCTGTCGCACTATTGCTGCCAGCCCTAATGTGGTTCGATGAAGCGAATCAAGTGTTACGTACTCGTCTACTTGATGAGCGACGTGTTCCTCTCCTGCTCCAAAACCAATCGTCGGTATGTGCATCTCTCCGGCAAGATAGGATCCGTTGGTACAAAAGGAGTAGAAGCCCTCATCGCTAGGTAGTGCCACTGTTTCAAGAGCGTCCTTAGCCGTCTGTACTAAAGTGGACTGACTTGGTGTATCCCAGGCCGGTGCAAACTCATCGATGTGATTCTCAAATCCATTCCAGGTTTCGATATTCGCGGGTACAAAGGAAACTGTAAATGAAGGAGCGCTTCCTTTGCATCTCTTTGACACAAGGTCGGCAACGACGCTTATCTCTTTGAGGACAGACGATCGTGATTGGTTTGACCCAAAGCGTGCATCAAATCGAATGAGTGACGAACCCGGTATGGTTGAGACTGATGGATAGGGGTCGGTAATCATGTCGATGCAGTTAACGTCGAACTCTAGGTCATCTTCGTACTTTTTAGGGAAGACCTTGGCTAACTCAGCGATTACTTCGGCGCCAAATAGGGCTGCATTTACCCCTCTTCGAGCATGCCCAGCGTGCGATGCTCTCCCCGTTACCGACAGTTGGATCTTGGCACGACCTCTCTGAGATCTAAAGAGCTTTGCGTCTGTTGGTTCGGTGGTGATTGCGTATGTGGGTTGGTATCTTTGTACTATCTCAGCCAGCACAGCGCCCTCCATCTGTTCTTCCGCAGGGCTTGCGACAAGAACGACCCTCCCATTGGGCGTAAATCCGGACTTTGAAAGTTCCATGACGGCTACAGCCATAGCGGCGATCGATGCTTTTTGGTCACAGATGCCAAGTCCAAACAACTTTCCATCACAGATATCGCCTCCAAATGGATCGTGGCTCCATGACGACGCTGAATGTAGAGGGATTGAGTCAATGTGACCATCTATGAGCAGTGTTGGCCCCGACGAGTCTCCTTGGAGTTCAAAGACTGCACTACCTTGACGATCAATGTAACTTCGCCCACCTTCGATCTCGTTGAACAACCCTAACGCGACTTCAATAGCGTCACCTTCTCGGCCGGTCTCACTCTTTGTCATAGCCAATTTTCGAGCAGCTTCGTCAACTTTTTCGTATCCAGCCGCCGTTATTAGTTCATCGAACATAAAGTTAATCCTTTCCTATTTATTTCTTCAAACGCTCACTGGAAAGAGCGACGTTGTCGACCACCGCGCGATCTACTATCGATCCTTCGCTAACTACAACTGTGCCTCCGATGATGACGTCTACGACCCTCCAAGCACCCGTACTTTGATGTTCAACTGTTATGAGATCGGCAAAGTTACCCGGGCGGATGTCACCTCTGTTTTTTATCGCAAAGGCTTTCGCGCTCTGTTGAATGTATTGTGCCACCAGGGCGGGATCGTTGTATTGGCGAAGGAGTGCGAGTACAGTTTTCCCGATCCCTTCTGTTCCTGCCCAGGTGCCGGAGAACTCGTCGCTCAAAGGAGGTGAGGGGGAGTGGTCAGAGGCTATGACGTCTACGTTTCCTTTAGCTACAAGATCTCGCAGGCGGGAACGTTGTACGTTATCTCTGACGGGCGGTTGTACGGAGATGTCATACCAGTCAAACTCTTTAAGTAGGCGATCTTCTAAAAAGTAGTGCGGACACGTCTCTGTAGTTACGTTTGCTTGTGATTGTGCAAGTTCCACCGCTTCTGATGTTGAAAGGTGGACTAGATGTATGATTGCGCCAGTCAGAGTCGCTCCATCTATAGCCTTTTGAACCGCACAGAGTTCGGATCGCGGTGTTCTTATGACTTCAGAACCACGCTGTTCAAAACATATCGGATCTTCTGCGTGTAGAGCAAGAGTCGCCCCCAGGTCCTTGACGGTGCTTAAAGCCTGTAAGAGCGAGTCGTGATCCAAAGGTGCGAAATCGTCCCAGCCGGTGGGGGAGAGAAAACCTTTGAAGGCTATCGCTCCCGCTTTCCAAGCCCGCTTCATCTCATGTAGTCTCGTCGGAACGACTCCGGCAAAGACGCCGTAGTTTGTTTGGGATTTGGAGTCGAAAAGACTTAGCTTTTCAAATACGTCCTCTTCGCTAAGGGTTGGTGGAGACGAGTCGATAGGCATATCCAAGACTGTGGTGGTTCCACCAAGTAACGCCTTTGAAGTTCCTTTGGCTATCCCTTCCCAGTGGCTCCTGCCCGGTTCGTTGAGGTGAACGTGGGCATCGATGAAACCCGGGAGTGCAATAAGGCCGTTGCGATCCAAATCTACGGTCTCGCCACCCATGCTCTTGTAAGGAATAACGTCGACAATCCGACCCTCATAGATCCGTATAACGGCATCTTTGATGACCCCTCGGGATGTGAAGGCAGTAGTTGTATAGAGCGAGTTAATCATCTAAAGCTCCATTGATCCCGAGGGTTGGTCATGTCAACTCCTAGGAGATGGGCTTTAGATACTGCAAGTACAAGGTGTAGGGCGAACCTACATTATGTACGATTCCAGTAATATTTGAGGAGATGGCAAAGGTGTCATTGAGGCTTGCCAACATATTCCAGCATCCACTTTGCCCATACAAAGTTCCAGCTTGTGCGTAGTAGCTATCCGCCTGAGACAGAGACGTTGAAGAGTTACCTTTAGCTAGCAGCGCCGTCGCCTTAGGAACTGAACACTGTAAGAAATTTAACCCTCCACCTGGATCGAAGGTTATATGAGCCCAGGTATAAGGACTTGCTGCGTCTGGCCAGGAGGAGTAGACAAGAAGATCAGGTGCTCCAGTGTCGTTAGATGGCCAGTTGTAGATCGTACTTCCGGGATAACCCACGACCTTAGCCGTAACACCTAGAGATGCCAACTGTGTTTGAATAACATTGGATACCTGAGCAGCTGCTGGATCGTTACTTTGATACCCTATCGTGATCGTTGTCTGCGAACTTGGAGCTGCCTTGACGGCCGCTTCGAAAGAAGATGGCTTGTAACCAGATATCTCTAAAGCTTGGTTCGGAGCTAACATATTTTTGGGGTAGATGCGATTGAGTACCTGTGCTCGGCCTGGAAAGACGGCATTTATGATCGCTTGTTTGTTCAGAGCTTTCATAAAATCTTGACGGACTGAAAGTTTGGAGAAAAGGGGTGTCTTGGGATTTATGTACACCTCGGTTGATTCAAACGTCGGTAACTCATAGAGTTTCACCGCCTTATTTGCCTTGAGCGAAGCGATTGCGGTCGTGGGAATATTGTGAAGGATTCCATTTAACTGCCCGCTCTGTAGCTCTAGCAGTTGTGTTGTAATTGAGGGAATGACCTTGATGTCAACGGTTGTATAGTATGGCTTTTTTCCCCAATACTTTGGATAGGCCTTGAGCACGTACTCTTGCCCCGGTTTAGCTACAGCGAGCTCGTAGGGACCTGTACCGGCATCATGACTTGCAAGCCAGGTCTGATCAAAGTTGTTCCCTGCGTGT
>JAJYFP010000064.1 GCA_021790855.1 Actinomycetes bacterium | reverse complement strand
CATATGCTCATACCGACCCCTCTGGCGTCTTTTGGATCCCACCCAAGCGGTGCTACAAGTCGACTTGAAGATCTCCTGTAGCAGCTAGATTTAGAACAAATGGTCGATAAAACCCCAGGCTCAGCTGCAAGAGCAGCGCTTCTCTTGTCAGTTATTTTCTGGGGATTAACGCCTGTGGCGACCAAGTTTGCACTTCAATATACAACTCCAGACTTTTTGCTGCTAAGTAGATTCCTCTTGACGTTTGTTCTTGGGCTCCTACTTCTACGAAGAGTACACGTCCACACCCTTAATTTAAGGCTAATTATAAAGATTATGTTTCTCGCACTCTGCGGTATCACTAGCTATCAGATCCTTATTACATCGGCTCTAGAACATATCTCCGCAAGTGGAGCTGGAGTCATCCTAGGCATCGAACCGACTTTAATACAGTTAATTGCCCTCATATCACTAGGTCAGCGGATTACAAGACGAAGTCTGTTGGCGCTTATCTTAGGGCTCGGAGGTGTTGTATTCGTCTCTCTAGGAGAGTCAAGTGGGAGAGTATCCTTTAATATAATCAGCACGGGATATGCTCTTTTAGCCGCTTTATGCTGGTCAATATATGTCGTAGGTAGTCGTGAAGTCACTAAGACTCTTGGAACATTTAGATACTCAGTGATCAGTACAACCTTTGGATCGTTCACCATAGCGGCCGTTGCTTTCGCTACCTACAACACCTCTAACCACCAAGTACCCAAACATCCGGTCATCTTGTTGGCAACGGTGATCTTCCTATCTCTCTTCGCCACCATGGGAGCCATGGTATCTTGGAACTATGCTGCAAGATTTGTCTCCCTTCAGCTCCAAGGGGCTGCCCTGTACGCCATTCCGCTGACTGCAGCAATAGGGGGAACCCTGCTGCTAGGAGAACGCCTACCTCCTGATGTCATCCTTGGCTCAATGGCAGTTCTTTCTTCTATCTATCTCAGCAGAAATACTGCAAAAGGAACAACTTAGTCGTACTTGTGCTCCGTTAGAAATCCGAACTCAACTTTCAACCAGCAACAGGAAAAACTGATCATCGCAAATACGCTATCTACCATGACAACCGACTATCGCGTTACCTCGGCGCCCACTCAAAGATCCATGGCAACTACACCACTGACTACAGCTGAGTTAGAGCGATCTCTATCTAAGGAGTTCTCTCCGACTGGACACTTCCTCGATACCGCTACAGTTGGGCTACCTCCGATGACAGCGATATTACGGTTTTCCGAGGTGATAAAAGACTGGCAAAGTGGCGTCCTACATACTCCGGACTTTGACCAGTCGGTAAAAGGTTCGATTAACCATTTTGCAAACCTCGTAGGTGTAGATCCGAAGAGTTGTGCTATCGTGCCGCAGGTCTCCATAACTTCAGCTATGGTTGCCGCCTCGTTACCCGAAGGATCCACCGTTGTACTAGCGGAGGAAGACTTTACGTCAGTACTGTTCCCATTTCTAATACAAAGAGATCTCGGAAAACTCAAACTTCGAATTGTGGCGTTTGATCAATTACTCGAATCTTTGACTAGTGAAGTCGATCTCGTAGCTGTAAGTGCAGTACAAAGCGCTGATGGGAGGGTACTCGACCTCGACGCGCTATCCGAAGTTGCGACCTTACATGGAGTAAAAACCTATCTTGACCTAACTCAAGCCGCGGGATGGAAAAGGATCGAGGCAAATCGCTTCGATGTCGTATCCGTCAGCGCTTATAAGTGGCTGTGCTCTCCCAGGGGCACTGGGTTTCTATATGCGTCAAAGACTTCTGCTGAGTGGTTAAAGCCCTTTAATGCTGGATGGTACGCCGGCGACGACCCGTGGAGCTCCATCTACGGTGCTCCACTTCGGCTAAGTAATGACGGCCGAAAGTACAACGTATCACCAGACTGGTTTGGATACTATGCAGCGGAACCTACCCTCGCCCTCTTAGACCAGATCGGTATCGATAGTATCGAGACCCACAACGTATACTTGGCTAACCTCTTACGCTCTGAACTAGGACTCTCCGAGTCCAACTCAGCAATAGTTAGTCTTGCAACCGACGTTCCCCTTGAGAAGTTTCTTGAAGCAGACATACAGACTTCCGTAAGAGCGGGGCGGACTCGCATAACGTTTCATCTCTACAACGACATAGAAGATGTTGAGGCAGCTGCTAAAGTTCTTTCATAGAACCTGGACAACGACTCAACGTGCAGTCTTGTGGTGCAAAGTATAAAGATCTTAAAGAAGCGGAGAATAAGGTAAATGACAGAAGAAAGTTCAGAAGAGATCAGACAGCGGCGACTCGACTCCATCAAGTGGACCAACTATCCAATCGATACAATTCCACTATGGGTAGCTGACATGGACCTTTTTGTCCCAGCATCTGTGGCACAAGCACTAACGGACGCAATTAAGCGCTCAGATCTAGGCTATCCTTCAAAAGAACTATACGATCGCTACCTAGACTCCATAAATAACTGGACCCAGAAACGCTTTGGGTATCTGTATGAGCGAGAGAACCTTGAGCCGATAGGCGATGTAGTACAAGCGATCTATTGGACCGTTTCAACCTTACCTGGGGAAGCAGTGATACTTGCATCACCAGCATATCCCCCGTTTTTCCGATCTATAAGAGAGTCCAACAAAGACACCATAACCACAGAGATGCGTCAGATCGACGGCCTTTATCGAATGGATATTAACGATCTTCAAGAAAAAGCGCGTCAAAATCGTGGGGGAATTCTTCTGTTATGCAATCCTCATAACCCGACTGGAAGGGTACTTGAAGAAGCGGAACTGAAAGAGATCACCGATATCGCCCTCGAGAACGACCTTTGGATAGTCTCCGATGAGATCCATCGTGATATCGTATTTGACGGACATAGACACATACCAACTGCATCCATCTCTCCCGAGGTTGCCAAGCGGACTGTCTCTTTAATATCGGGCTCCAAATCCTTTAACCTCGCCGGACTTCATGCAGCAGCACTACACATCCCAAGCGGTACACCCAGCGAAGCGATGCGTTCAATACCAAAGGGCCTTCTTTCTGGTCCATCATCATTAGGTCTCTTAGCTGGCACAACCGCCTTTGAAAATGAAGAGGATTGGCTAGCTCAGACGCTCAACTATATAGATAAAAATCGTAGGCTACTATCAGAGTTCGCCAAGACACACGACCTACGAGCAACCATTCCGCAAGGCACATACATGTCGTGGATAGATTTTAAGCCGCAGCTACAGTCGAGTCAAGCTGAAAGCGCCCACCAACTCCTACTTGACAGAGCGAAATTGGCTCTAAGTGGTGGAGAAGAGTTCTTACCCCAAGGTGGTCAATCATATGCTCGTATGAACCTTGCTACCTCTCACCAGGTACTTAAGGAGTCTTTAGATAGGCTAAAGCCTATTTTATACACTTGAGTTGAGGGTCACGAACTACTTGATCTTTGTCAACGGAGCCAGTAACGAATAGATAGTATCTCGCTGTTTTGAGAGAATTCTGGCACTTATATGTCTGTTATGGGTAGCGAAACGCAAAGAGAAGCCCCGATCTTTTTGAGAGATCCGCGATAGTACTTTAGATACGTCATCTAGAAATGTGGAGCCTGGACCCTTAGTGTCCGCAGCTACATACGTGCCCAGATAGGGGTATACAGAGAGCACATCACACGTATCGTCAAATAACTGTGGATCGGATCTGTCAGTCGTCAACTTGTCATATAACGTCAACGTGCGATCGACAGTCAGGGAGACAGTCGAGGAAAAGTAATCGTATCGGGGTCTCTGGAGTTCGTGGAAACCTACCCCAGGTCCACATACCTCCAGATAACTAGCTGAACCACTTTCTATATCGATAACAACCTCAGAAGAGAATCGAGCATGACCATAAAGAACCACCGGCTCTCCTACATAACTGAAATGAGACCCGTCTCTAACCTCCACGTCCACACGTATTGAGGAACCACAAAGACCTGCTGACTTAAAGATCTTCAATGAACCCTGATCTTGGAGATGGACTGAGGCACCATCAAGTACTTCTATAGAGGCGTACAGGCGGTCTCCAGCTACAGCCCCGCCACCAAGGTGAATGAGGTTGAGACTACCCTTGGCGATTTCGTGTCTCAGCGGAGAGACTCTAAGAGAACCACTTTGATAGAGGTCTCGAACTGTGCAAAGACCCAAAGCGTTCTTCGAAAATACAACTTTGACCTCACCAGCTAAAGAACTTTCTCCAACCGACGGTCGCTGGCAACTTCCTTGCGGTGCTACTTCAACCCAATCGTTAGAGTACACTCTTCTCCACTTTTACAAAGTTGTAGAACCTATCTAGAATCATGTCTGCAAGTTGCACATATCCAGAAGACTCGTGGGTAGTGAGAAGTACGAAGGGTCTCTCACCACGCTGAACTTTGCTGTCTGTTTCCATTCGAACCAGATCTGCCCCAACGTACGGAGCCAGATCGCACTTGTTAATCACCAAAATATCTGAGACACAGACTCCTGGACCACCTTTTTTCGGGATTTTGTCGCCCTCTGCGACGTCGATTACAAAGATCCACATATCTGTTAGCTCAGGACTAAAACTTGATGTAAGGTTATCCCCACCGGACTCAACAAATATCAGCTCAAGATCGTCGAAACGCTTTTCGAGCTCGTAGATCGCAGAAAGATTAACGCTAGCATCCTCACGTATTGCCGTATGAGGGCACCCTCCAGTCTCTACACCGACTATACGGTCATCGTCTAAATTAGAGTTCTCACGCATATAGCGAGCGTCCTCTGTGGTATAGATGTCATTAGTGATAGCAGCTAAAGACACAGTTTCGCTCATGATCCGACATAGTCTTTCAAGACAGGTCGTCTTGCCAGCTCCCACTGGACCACCTATGCCAACAATGAAACTTCGATGCTCTCTTCCCTGAACAGCAAAAGATTCAAGATGGTCATGCACGGCAACCTCCTCTAGGTCTTTGATAGAGCTAACCTAACGATCATCAAGGCTTTAAAGAGTCACGGGTAAGTTAATTTCCAGTTACGAATCTAGAAGCTTTGATTCACTTCCGCTAGGATTGAGCACAACAGTCGCATATGATCAACCTCTTATTCTCACAGGTCTTCGATACCTCCTTCCCGACAGGTACCTACGCTCATAGCTATGGTCTCGAAGGATTTGTGGACTCTCCATACCAAAACCACTCGTCCTTTC
>JAJYFP010000063.1 GCA_021790855.1 Actinomycetes bacterium | reverse complement strand
AAGGACGCAAAGGTCGTAGGAGTGCGAACGTCCTTAGTGGCAAAGACAAAGGTAATCCATGGGGATCCTCAACAAAAAGATATGAAGACGTGTGATAAGGCGACCATGATGTCGCCGAGCGGCGCTTCTGGTTTGAGAAGCGCTCTTAGGCCATCAACTCTCAAGGCGGAAGCAGTCGTGATAGCCTCTTCTACGGGCGGCCCAGCGGCCCTATCTGAGGTGATACCTAAGTTGCCTTCAGACTTAAAGGTTCCTGTCTTGATTGTGCAACACATGCCCCCATTATTCGCTGAGATGTTGGCTGAACGTCTAGATGGAAGATCTCCTTTAGAGGTTAAAATTGCGGAGGAGGCTGAGCCTGTAAGGCCGGGAGTGATTTACATAGCTCCTGGTGGGAGACACCTTGAGGTAGAGCGACGAGGGGCGCATAGTACACATTGCCGTCTAAGTGACGGACCACCTGAGCAGTCTTGTCGGCCTTCGGCGAACGTACTTTTCCGGTCCGCGGCTTTGGTTTGGAAGCAACAACTCCTTGGTGTAGTGCTGACCGGGATGGGTGCTGATGGATGCGACGGATCGCGCGTGATAGTCGCAAATGGTGGAAGTGTTATCGTTCAAGATGAACCTACTTCTGTGATATGGGGAATGCCTGGTGCAGTGGCTAAAGCGGGAGTTGCAAGTGCGCAGATTCCTCTTGAACAAGTAGCTCAGGAGATCCGTCTTCGGGTGAAGAACTCAGGTCATGTTTATGACGCTTCATCGTCGGATGAGTAACGGTAGAGGCACGACGGTGTTATGACACTTAATCAAACAGACTTTGAGTATCTAGCAAAATTCGTTCTGGAACATAGTGCAATCTCGCTGGGGAGTGACAAGATGTACCTTATCGAGAGTCGTTTGGCGCCTCTTTGCAGACAGTACGGGGTAGCTAACGTAAGTGAAATTGTTGCTTCAATTCGTCAAAATCCGAGGAGTAAGTTGTCAAGCTCTATCGTGGATGCGGTTACGACAAACGAGACATACTTCTTTCGTGATGCCAAACCCTTTGACGAGTTGGCCAAGGAGACCCTTCCTCGGATCATCGCCAAAAAAGGTGCAAGATCTACGTTAAACGTCTGGAGCGCGGCCTGTTCCTCCGGCCAGGAGATCTATTCAGTTGCAATGATGCTTGAAGATAGTTTTCCTGAGCTCAAGAACTGGGATGTAAAGCTTTATGCCTCCGATATATCGAACGCTATGGTAGAGCGAACAAAGGCCGGGGTATTCAATCAGCTCGAGGTGGGTCGAGGGCTCCCAGCTGCTTTACTTATTAAACATTTCAATCGTAAGGGAGAGTCTTTTCATGTAAAAGACTACTTGAAGGGTCGTCTGCAGGTATTCCCACTGAACCTAGCATCAACTTGGCCCTCTTTACCTAGTTTCGATATTGTTTTTCTGCGCAACGTACTTATCTACTTTGACCCAGTAGTCAAGCAAGAGATTCTCCAAAAGACTGAGAGAGTACTTGCTAAAGATGGAGTTTTGTTTTTGGGTGGAAGCGAGTCAACGTTGGGTCTAAAGACAAAGCTCGTGAGGGAGATTGGTAAGTTCTGTCCCTGGTATCGGCTTCCAAGTTCTTGACAGGACCTCTCTTTGTCGGTAAAGGAGGATGCATTTTGTGCCGAAATCTAAATAGGCGTTTCCCCTTAGGAAGAGGAGCAAAATGGAGATTTTAATCACGGATGACTCAAAGGCAATGCGCATGATCGTGATGCGCCATATGCGACAAGCAGGTTTTGAAGACGCTGACTTCTTTGAGGCTGGTAATGGTATCGAAGGTTTAGAAGTGACAGAAAGTCATGATTTAGACCTGATCCTTTCGGATTGGAATATGCCGGATATGGACGGATATCAGTTTCTTATCGAACTTCGTTCAAGGGGACATGAAGTTCCATTTGGGTTTGTGACTTCGGAGAATACACCAGACATGTTATCCAAGGCTAGAACGGCGGGAGCGATGTTTTTAATCGGAAAGCCCTTTACCGTAGATATCTTTCGAGAAACACTTAGAGCTGCTGGGGTAGCGGGATGAATGAGTCTACAGAACTTGAGAGATGGTGCGACGTTATGGCAGAGGCCTTCACTGAACTTGCAGAGTCATCGCTGTTCGTTGAAGAGATCGACTTTGTCCATCTAGGGTGGCTTAACGCCAAAGATGCCCCTGGGTCGTACGTACCCTTGGTTGGTGATAGCGGAACCTTTACCTTTGGGATACAAGGTTCATGGGATGACTTTTCGAAGCTATCGCGACGTTTTCTTTTTATGGATGAGGGAGATGAGATCTCCGACGAGGAGATCGTGGACGCGATAAATGAGTTGTGTAACATTATGGCAGGGGGTGTGAAAAGGCGAATGGTAACCTACGACTCCTCATTAAAGTTAGGACTTCCCACCTTCTTTTCCGGATCTATTCACGTAACTAGTGATCAAGAGGCACGGGAAACAATAGCTGACTTCAAGACTGAAAGATTTCACTTGGTGGCAGTAAAGCAAAAAGTTAAATAGATATTTAGAGAGGTGCCAAGAGATGGGTGAGATACAGAGACTTGTTCTACCACGCCCAGATGACGTGGAGGATCTTTTGACTGCCTTATTGGGACGCAAGATTGAGGTCAAGCGAGTAAAGCCTGGCGATAAAACTCCTTTTACGGGAGGTGTTGGGATCTATCACGATTCAGACGATAACATAAGGGCTGTTATCTATGCGGAGTTAGAGACAGTAAATGGTTGTGGAGGAGCCTTGTCCATGATTCCAGTCGGTGGCGTTGAAGACGCTAACGATGAGCATGAGATCACTGCAGCAATGAGAGATAACTTTCGCGAGATCCTCAATATTATGGCTGGCCTATTCAATGACAAGCGTCAAAGGGCTGAGCACGTTAGATTCAGGGAGTTCTATCTTGCAGACTCTGAGCCACCTGAGGCTGGGAGTCTGATTCAAAAAGATGGAGATCGGCTCGATGTGACAGTTACGATTGCTGGAGGATATGGGGGAAAGGGACTAGGGGTAGTTCTTGTATAGGGGCCAAAGTTGAAGATTAATCGTGTAGTTGTGGTCGTTGAATCGTCTGCGTCCAACGTGATACACTGCGTTGACTCGATGAAAAACACGCTCGGCCTCGGTGATAAAGTGGTTGTCGTCGAACCTACCGAGAGATCTGGGGGACCTAAGAGGTTCTCGAAACGATTTGGGACGCAATCAGTACTCGTGATACAGGGAGATTTGGTGTCGTCTTTGCGGGAGTTAGCACAAGAACTCTGTCCTGCCGAGATCTGTATGGTTGAAGATTCAACCCTTGGTGCTAGGAGATGGCTTGATAACCTGTCGGATGCTCTAAATTCGCTACCTGCTAATGCAGTAGTTGCTCCTAGATCGCCATCGATATTCGGCGTCCAACGGGTCATGTTGAGTGAGGGCGTCACTTTGAAGACGAAAGGCGACCTGAACGCTTACGCTAGAAAATTTACCGAGTCACGTCGGGGCCATATATCGTCTGAAAGATACGTATCGTCGATGGTTCTCCATATGCGTACGTCACACCTGCTAGACGTACTATCGAGCATCGAGAGTTGCAACAAGCTAGTCGACCTATACCTAGCGATTGAAGAGCAGTCCTTGAAGTTTATATCTCATGACTCTCTAGTTTACTCTTTGCAAGCACGCAACGTCGATGTCGAGAGGTCACTGTCGCGTGGACTCATAGGGTATCTCCCTCTTCTGAGTGCGTGCCTTATAGTTAAAGACGAGGAGGGATTGATCGAGGATGCCATCAGATCGCTTCTTCCCATAGCTGAGGAGGTCATCGTCTATGATACCGGAAGCTCCGATAACACTTTAGAGATTGCTAGATCACTGGGTGCCAAAGTTATTGAGGGTGAATGGCGTGGAGACTTCGCTTGGGCTAGAAATCAAGCCCTATCGGCCTGCCAAGGAAAATGGATTGTTTGGATAGACGCTGATGAGGTATTTGAGTGCGACCCCATTGTTCTTCGGCGTGAACTCCTCTTCGGAGACGATGAACCCGAGGGCTACACTGTTCGAATTAAAAATGAAGTTGGTTCAGGTATGGATACGCCGATATACCACTGGGCAACGAGAATGTTTCGGCGCTCTGAGTGTTTGTGGAGCGGAGCTATTCATGAGACGATCTGGTCTCGAGTTTTAGATCGGTCTTCTTACTCAAAGCAGTGTGACTTTGCTTCTATCCATCACTTCGGGTATCTCGAATCAATTATGACCGGAAAGGGAAAAGCGGAACGCAACATAGCGGTGGCGTCGGCTTCGACAAACTTTAGGTTCATTGAGGAGAAAAAAGTTCATGAGGCAAGAAGCTACTTTCTAAAGGGGGAGCTTTCTCGTTGCCGAGAGATCGCAGATGAGGTCGTCGGCTCTGGCTCCTTAGAGTCCTTTAGAAATCTAGCGATTCGAGTCTCCTTTGAAGCGAGTTTAGGGCTGGGTGACTTTGAAAGAGCGAGTCAAATGTTAGGCGTAGCAGCCAGGTCATCTATAGGAGAGGAGTTCCAAAGCTATATGACGGCTATGTTGCACATGGGGAGAGCTCAGTGGAGCTCAGCACTTGCGTCATTAGATGAGGTCGGCTCTGGCTATCTTGATCAAGACGGATGGGAGATTGTACCCGAGCAGCTTGTGTCGAAACGTCTTGAGTGTCTGGTAGGTTTAGACCGCTACGACCAGGCTGTAGATCTCGCGTTAATGAACTTGAAAAGTGGCTCATTTGACTTTCACCTTGGTCGACTAGTGGAGTGGATGAGAAAATCGAGTGAGGCTGACTTTCGTAAAATAGCGTTGGCGCTACCCTTGGACAAACTGAATCTGGTGTTCGCACAGGTTCTTCAGCTTGAAAGAGCAGTAGCTGATGAAGTGCTTGAAGCGTTCTATGAGGTGCCTGTTCTGCGTGTCCATGTTTTAGCAACAATGGGTTTGATCTTCACGGAACTTGAGAGTGAGAGGGCACTTATATGGGGACGGAGAATCTCTGAAGCAGGTTTTGAGACTGCTCCTATAAGAGAAAGTACAGGTAACCTAGCGTTAGGATCTGTAGCAAAATAAGTATTACATGGTTGTAATTTATCTGCTATAATGTGGGTGTGGACGATGAAGCGGCAATAGCCAAGCGTTACCAACTCATCTCGGTGATATTGAACGAACGTCAGC
>JAJYFP010000062.1 GCA_021790855.1 Actinomycetes bacterium | reverse complement strand
TGCCGTACTTCAACCCTGGTGGTAATCTGAGGAGTACGGTAGAGGAGGCTCTTTCTGTTCTATCAAGTATCGGTATTCCATTTGAGATCATTGCAGTGTGTGACGGTTCTACAGACGGCAGCGAAAGTGCTCTTGATGGAGTTGCAGACGAGAGACTAAAGCTTATTAAACGCTCCAAAAATCAAGGGAAAGGTTTCGCCATCCGCGAGGGGTTCTCTGTTGGAAAAGGCGAGTTCGTTGGCTTTATGGATGCCGACGGAGACATAGACCCCAAAGTAATTCCAAAGTATATCGAACTTATCGAGGCGAACTCAAGTGACGTGGTCCTTGGGTCTAAGTGTCACCCAGACTCAGCGGTGGAGTATCCAGTGCTTCGGCGCCTGTACTCATACCTATATCAGCGGCTTATTCAGATCCTTTTCCACCTAGACGTAAAAGATACCCAAGTTGGCATTAAATTTATCCGGAAGAGCCTTTTCGACCAGATAGAACCCCTAATGTGTCAGGAGAGGTTTGTCTTTGATCTCGAACTCTTAGTGGCTCTCAAATCTCTGAACGATAGTATCATCATTACCGAGGCTCCTGTTTGGATTAGAAGGCGTTTCTCCTCTACTATTGACATCCGTGCTGTGGTAACGATCGTATTTGATACGCTTTCGCTATATGGCCGATTTAAATTAGGCAAGTACAGGATTTGAAGTTTTTAAGTGCCAAGTGTCTAGTGAAAATGGATTTCTCAACTTGATCGATCGCGCAAAATACGTTG
Organism: Actinomycetes bacterium; assembly: GCA_021790855.1. Next base: position 4,502 of record JAJYFP010000062.1, on the reverse strand, counting down.
AATTGAGTCGAAGAGGTAGAATGTACTACATAATTGAAGCATAGAACGCTTCGGCGAGGTGTAAAGACGTGGGTGAAAGGTTAGATTCAAGAAAGACAGCTGTCCTAAAGGCAGTAGTTGATCAGTACGTTGCTATGGCAGAGCCGGTAGGTTCTTCTAATGTCGCGGCCACGGGAGAGGTGCAGGCATCGACAGCGACTATTCGTCATGAGATGGCTGCACTAGAGCAAGATGGTTACCTAGCCCAACCTCATGTGAGCGCAGGTAGGATTCCCACTGATCGCGGATACCGCTACTACGTGGACAATATATCTTCTCCAAGCCCGTTGGGGTCGGAACACTTCTTTCAGCTTCAGAGCTTCTTCGACCATGTCAAAGGGGAGCTTGAGGATCTGTTACAAGATACGTCAAGGCTCCTCTCGTCTCTTACGAACTTTACCTCTGTGGTGACTGCGCCACCGACGCAGTCGGTCGTCGTAAAGCATGTGCAGGTGGTGGGAATCTCTGCAACCATGGGTTTGGTCATTGTGGTGGGCTCAGATGGCTCACTGGAGAAAGAGGTCTTCGACGTTCCAGAAAACGCAGGGGATCTGGACCTTCTATCGGTAGAGCTGTCTAACTTTGCCAGTTCAGAACTGAGAGGCAAGACAATAGGCGAGATAGATAGTGTTACGCTTGAAAATCCCGCTCTAGAGCCGCTGCTCTCAGCTGTCAAGGAGGCTATTAGAACTCTTGGTGACTCCAGTACAGAGGAGCTCTTTGTGAACGATGCTTACAAGGTAGCGAGTGCGTTTTTAGCAGCTGATAAGGTGGGAAAGATTCTTGAGACTCTTGAGCAGCAGTTACTTGTGGTATCTTTAATGAAGTCGATGCTTGTCAAGGGACAAAGCGTTTCGATTGGTAATGAGATCGGAGTTCCATCTCTTTCAGAGTGCGCCTTGGTGATAGCTCCTTACGAGCTAGATGGTCGGAGAGTGGGGTCAATCGGCGTGATAGGCCCTACTAGAATGAACTATCCCTTGGCCCTAGCGGCGGTGGAGCAGGTAAGTAAGAGAATCGGTAGACATTTAGTTGAAGGGTAATCCGTGGCTGACTACTACGAGCTGTTAGGCGTCTCGAAAAGCGCAACAGAAGACGAGATCAAAAAGGCTTATAGAAAACTTGCTCGGGAGCTACATCCCGATACGAACGGTGGCGATGCCGTAGCGGTCGAAAGGTTTAAAGAGGTCACTATCGCCTATGAAACACTTCGAGACTCTGAGAAACGTAGACAGTATGACATGTTTGGTGATAGTGCTGCTAGGGGTCAAGGTAGTGGAGACTTCTTCTCGCCCAACTTCGGGGATATCTTTGAAAACATCTTTGGCCAAGCCTTTAATGGCGGCTTCGGTGACGGAGGAGGACAGCGCAGTGCTAGACACGGTGAAGACATGGAGACCTCGGTAACTCTGAAGTTTGAAGAGGCGGTATTTGGCACAAAAAAAGAGGTTTCAGTAAGACTTCCAGTTACCTGTAAGACCTGTGCCGGTTCAGGTTCGAAGCCCGGTACCACTCCATCTGTCTGTAAGACCTGCGGTGGATCGGGTCAAGTGCGTCGCTTTGCTCAGACTCTCTTGGGTCGAATGATGACTACTAGTACCTGTGATACCTGCTACGGTGAGGGCAAGATAATTACAACTCCGTGCTCGGACTGTCGTGGCGAAGGTAGAAAGACAGAAGAGCGGAGCTATCTAATTGAGATTCAACCAGGAATCGAAGACGGTTCGACTTTGCGTCTTACGGGCAAGGGACCAGCAGGCCCACGAGGTGGTTATCCAGGTAACCTCTACGTTCATGTAAGCGTCGAAGCCTCAGACGTCTTTAGGCGAGTCGGCCAAGATCTTCATGCTCAGTTAGGCATATCGATATCCCAAGCAGCTTTAGGAACGAAGCTAGAGTTCGAGTCTCTAGATGAAATGATTGAGGTGAGTATACCGCCGGGGACTCAAAGTGGTAAGGTGTTACGCTTCAGAGGAAAGGGAGTTCCAAACTTCGGAGGTCGTGGACGAGGTGACCTCCTAATCGAGCTCATGGTTATGACGCCTAAGGACCTCATGGAAGAAGAGATTAATCTATATACACGTCTTGCGGAGATAAGGGGAGAGAAGATCTCTGAGCCTCATGAGCATGGACTGTTTTCGAAGATTAAGTCGGCTTTTCGATAGTTAGTACCGCTGGAGTAACATGATTGATGAGGTTGAGGATCCGCGCAACTTCAATGGCGGCCCAATCTTTTATGTTTCAGACCTCGTAGAGCCAACGCTTGAACTACAGGATTTAGAGCATCTTGCTCTCTCAAGGCGACTGCGTTCGAAGGAAGAGATTCTGCTAAGCGACGGCAAGGGTACAGTGAGGTCAGGTCTGGTTACTATCGACTCAAGACATAAAAGTCGATTGAAGGGGGAGATTTCCGAGCTCGGTCCAGTCTTTAAGCTCGATCCACCAGCGCCAAAGGTACGTGTTGTGAGTTACATGCCACGAGGTGAACGCCTTAGCTTCATGGTTGAGAAGGTGGCCGAAGTGGGGGTGGATGAACTTTTCCTAGTATCTTCACCTCTTGATCGACGCTCTGGACACCCAATTGGTAGTGCCACCTTGGCGCGACTTGAACGAGTGGCCCGTCAAGCCTCTATGCAGTCAAAGAGAGTCTTTCCTTTGAGTATCGGTGGAGTGCTATCCCCACACGAAGTGATCGATCGATTTGGTGATGATGCTGCGCTCTGTGACCAACGAGGTGGTCTCCCGTCGCTAGAGCGAAAAACTTGGATCATAGGACCCGAGTCAGGTGTGGTCGATGCATTATTTGATGAAGTTCCTCGTATTCGTGTCGGTAGTGAAGTACTTAGAGTGGAAACGGCATCAGTGGTTTCGGCGGCACTGCTTGTAGCATTACGGGATAATTTACTAGTTAGCTCTGATATCTCACTACAAAAACGTGATTAAACTTGCGTGTAGGTCACTGAGAGTGTAATATAGGTGTCTATGGATGATGATAACATAGTCGATCAATATGCCGTTAAGGTTGGGAGCAGACTGCGTTCCGTGAGAAAGCAGAAGAAACTTTCACTCCAAGCGGTCGAGATGGCATCTGGTCAGGAGTTTAAGGCATCCGTTCTTGGTGCTTACGAGCGAGGAGAGAGATCAATCTCGGTTCCAAGACTTCAGCGCCTCGCTCACCTTTACAACGTTCCAGTGGATCAGCTTCTACCTCAAGATAGTGTATTTGAAGGAGATTCGGTAGGATTCTTAAATGGAATTGGTATTTCAGATAAGGTTAGTAGCCATGTAATCTCGATCGATGATCATGAAAACGGTGATATATCTCCTCGTCGATTTCGTTGGGAACCTGAGGTAAAGGTTACTATAGACCTCTCTAAGCTGCAACAAGTACGTGGCCCTGAGAGGGATCTTCTGAAGCGGTACCTTGATATGATCCAAGTGCAGCGTCAAGACTTCAATGGTCGAATGATTACTATTCGTTACGATGATCTTCGAATTATCGGTGCTCTTTTGGAGATGAACGTTAGGGAGATGACTGATCGCCTTGAGGAGCTGGGCCTTCGACTTGTAGGCTAAGTTGGGAGTTATAGAGGACCTTCGATCAGATCGGCTTTTGTTCTCACCCGGCGTATATGTGCATACTCCATTTTGTGAAAGGGTCTGTACTTACTGCGCTTTCTCGGTTCAAGTTGCGAGGCTCGACCAGGTAGCTTATTACCTCGACGCTATGACAAGTGAGTACCAGATTAAAAAGAGTCTACTTAGTCGTCCTCCGCGAACACTTTATATAGGAGGTGGAACTCCGTCTCTTCTCGACGGTGATCTGCTTCGGAGGTTTGTGCTAAGTATGAAGTTGAAAGATCTCGATGAGTTTACCATAGAGGTCAATCCGGAGTCGATCACGAAAGAGAAGCTTGATCTCTACCGAAGAGTAGGGGTCACGAGAGTATCTTTAGGCGTTCAGTCATTTGACGACGAGATTCTTCGCTTTTTCGGACGCTCCCATGATGTGCGAACTGCGACGAAGGCGATCGAGATGATCTCTAGAGCAGGTGGTATTGCACTTTCAATTGACCTCATCTACGGTGCTGGTCCCGAAAGTGACTCTTCATGGGAAAAGACGCTTTCTGCCCTAACAGCGGTAGTTGATCGAGTCGATCATGTAAGTGGCTATGCCCTTACCCTAGAGAGAAAGACCAAACTTAGTGTTTTGTCTAAAAGATCACAAGGTGCGAGCTCTTCAGTCGTCCAAAGCGACGATACTTTGGCACAGAGATACTTCAGGTTGAGCGAAGTTCTGGAGGGATCTGGATTCTATAACTATGAGACTTCAAACTGGTCCAAGGTGAATGCCGAGTCTCGTCATAACCTTAACTACTGGGTAAGAGGGGAGTACCTTGGAGTTGGGTGCTCTGCTCACAGTTTTATCTCTGGAGAGCGCTCTGCAAATGCGTTTTCTATGG
>JAJYFP010000061.1 GCA_021790855.1 Actinomycetes bacterium | reverse complement strand
CTTCTTGGCTGGCAGAGAGTAGGCTCGATCGTCCTACGACTCTTGATCTGGCATTTAGTTTTCAACGAGAGTTGAAGTACGGAGAGAATCCGCATCAGCGAGGTTATCTCTATCAGGGAGTCGGAGGCTCGTTTTGGAAAGATCCTAAGTGGCTGTTAGGCCCTGAGCCTTCTTACCTGAACATCTTTGATCTAGATGCAGCCTGGAATCTAGTCAATAGCTTTGAAACAGAAGCTTCGGTGGTTATTGTAAAGCACGCAAATCCGTGTGGAGTAGCGTTAAGCGAATCTCTTTACGATGCTTATGTCCAAGCGTTTGACTGTGACCCAGTCTCTGCCTTTGGTGGAGTGGTAGCGTTCGCGGGTGAGGTTGATAGTAAGATCGCGCACGCGATCTTGGAACGACCGAAAGCGGATGTTCTTGTAGCCCCGAGTTTCACACAGGAGGCACTAACCGTTCTCTCGACGAAACGAAAAAATACTCGGGTAGTTGTGCTTGAGCGACCGAAGCCTCAAAGATGGAGTGCAAGGTCGGTTAGTGGAGCATTACTCGTTCAAGAGATCGATGTGGTCGAGCCTACTGATCGACTTTCGAGCGTGACCGAGCGGAAACTTACGGCTGCAGAGATCGATGACATGGAGATTGCATGGAAGGTATGCGCAGCGACATCTTCGAATGCCATTGTGATCGTCAAGGATAAAAGAGCGGTCGGTATTGGATGTGGGCAGCAGAACCGTGTGGACTCCGCAAAGATCGCTGTTGGCAAGGCTGGAGGTGACGCCATCGGAGCTGTGGCAGCCTCGGACGCATTTTTCCCTTTCCCAGACGGTCTTGAGGCTTTAGCTGCGGCAGGTGTTTCTGCGGTGATCGCTCCTTCTGGCTCGATTAGAGATGCTGAGATAGCGACAAGAGCTGCTGAGCTGGGCATCTCATTTGTCTTTGCTGCTAACCGTCACTTCAGGCATTAACTTAATCAGGCGTGACGAGTATCTTGTCAGGTAGTTAGCGATCTTTTATTGAGATAGGAAGGTAAGGGTTTGTCGGCTCAAATTCTAGATGGTCAAGCGCTCGCTACCGAGATGAAACTTGATGCAAAGCGTAGGGTGGACGAGCTCAAGGCGAGTGGAGTCGACGTCGGACTGGGAACTGTGTTAGTAGGCGACGACGGGCCGAGTTCAAACTACGTTGCGATGAAACACAGTGACTGTGCTGAAGTCGGAATTGCCTCATTCCATAGACATCTACCCGCCTCAGCGTCTTTGGCTCAGATACTTGATGTCGTTGATGAGTTTAACGAAACTCCAGAAGTGAGCGCGTTTTTAGTGCAGCTTCCCCTGCCTCGACCTGAGTTCGAAGAGGTCGTCTTAGAGAGGATTCGACCAACCAAAGATGTAGATGGACTCCATCCGATGAATCTAGGTAAGTTGGTTATGTCGAGACCAGGCCCTCTTCCTTGTACACCAGCGGGAATTTTGAAGCTACTACAACACAACGGTGTCTCAGTTGAAGGGAAACGAGTGGTTGTGGTCGGGCGTGGCCTAACTGTGGGCCGTCCGCTCGCTCTTTTACTCTCATCGACTCTGCCTGGCTGTAACGCCGCAGTTACGGTGGTTCACTCTCGTGTCAAAGATCTTGGATCAGTTATTCGGGAAGGGGAGGTCGTGGTATCTGCCACAGGGGTTCCTGGCATAATTAAAAAAGAGTATATAAGACCAGGCGCTGTAGTAGTGGGTGCTGGAACTTTTTTTGTAGGCCGGAAGCTCATATCCGATGTAGAGGAGTCAGTCGCCGAAGTCGCTTCAATGATAACTCCGAGAATCGGTGGTGTAGGTCCAATGACTCGTGCGATGCTTATCGAAAATACCCTTTTGGCAGCTGTTCAAGGACGTAACTAAGGTGAGTTCTGTTTTGGTTTCCAAGGTGTATGGGGAGGCACCTACTTTTTCGGTAGAGCTTTGGCCCCCTAGGAGTGAAAAGGCTCAGCACCGCCTTGAGGTCGCCTTGGAAGCTCTTAGGTTAATTGGTCCGGACTTTGTCTCAATAACCTATGGAGCAGGTGGTTCAACTCGAGATCGAACGCATGCCCTAGTAGCGGAGTTAGTGAACCAAGGCTGGACTATTCCTATGGCTCACTTGACATGTGCTGCTCACTCCAAGGATGAGTTAGAGTCGATACTGCGCACCTACCAGGCGTCTGGTGTTACCGACATTCTGGCTCTGAGAGGAGACCCACCTTTAGATGCAGTCGCCTTTTTGCCTAAGGGTGAACTGACCTACGCTTCGGAGTTGGTCACTTTAGCAAAAAATGTTGGTAACTTTGGTGTAGCTGTGGCGGCTCACCCTGAGGGCCATCCGGAGTCATTGAGCCAAAGGTCTGACAGGATCCACTTAAAACATAAGTTGGATCTAGCTGATTTTGCTATAACTCAGTTTTACTTTTCTCATGATGTGTTTTCTAGATTCCGCGAGGATATGGATCGTTTGGGAGTTGAAAAGCCCATTATTCCTGGTGTGATGGCTCCAACCTCTTGGGCAACCCTTAGAAAGATGTCTTCCCTTACAGGCACGACAGTTCCGACAGCACTAGCGAAGCTCTTTGATTCATTCGAAGATAACCCTGAAGAGATGCGTAAGATTGGTGTGGAGATCGCCGTTGATCTATGTACTAGAGCTTTAGAAGAAGGAGTTCCAGGAGTCCATATCTACTCGATGAACTCGGCGGAGTCGACTCATGAGATCTATGATGCTCTGAGACCCTTTTTCTCCTAGTCGATGTACTGTCAAACCTGTAAAGTGGCACTGGACATCTTGGATGCGACCCTATTTCAGTTTTGAGTGAGATCGAAAGGTGAGCTAAAGAATTCGCATCTCGGACTCTTTTAGAAAGAGCGTCTTTGTGGTTATTGCTTTGATCCGATTAGACGTGTTGCTTTTCGGTCACTAGGATGTCACTATGCCTGAGAAAATTTCTACTTCCTCCGATGGTACTCTTCAGGTGCCATCTAATCCGATAATACCATTTATCGAAGGAGATGGAACGGGAGTCGATATCTGGCCCGCTTCACGACGCGTATTCGATGCCGCATGCCTCAAACATGGACGTAAGATTGAGTGGATCGAGGTACTTGCAGGAGAGAAGGCGTTTAAAGAGACGGGAGAGTGGCTTCCGGAGGAGACGGTCACTGCTTTTCGTAACTATCTGATCGGCATAAAAGGTCCACTGACAACCCCTATTGGTGGAGGAATAAGATCTTTGAACGTTGCACTTCGGCAACTTCTTGATCTTTATGTATGCTTACGTCCTGTCCGGTACTTCAGTGGAGTCCCCTCCCCTGTAAAGCACCCAGAGAAGGTAGACATGGTGATCTTCAGGGAGAATACAGAAGATGTGTACGCAGGCATGGAGGTTGAGTCACTTACTCCCGAGGCGACGAAGCTACGGGAGTTCTTGCTTGACAACTTCGGGTGGAAAATTCGAGAGGACTCTGGCATTGGGATAAAACCAATATCGAAGACCGGGTCTAAGCGTCTCATTAGAGCAGCCTTAAACTATGCAGTTGCTAGAGGTCGACACTCGGTAACGTTGGTCCATAAGGGAAACATCCAAAAGTTTACTGAAGGCGCCTTTAGGGGATGGGGATACGAACTCGTTCGAGAGGAATTTAGCGACATTGCGGTCTCTTGGGATGACTGTGGTGGTAATGCGGGAGATAAGATCCTTGTAAAAGACGCAATTGCCGACATCACGCTTCAACAGGTTCTTACTAGACCTGATGAGTTTGACGTTATTGCGACGATGAACCTCAATGGAGACTACCTATCTGATGCTCTAGCGGCTCAAGTCGGTGGAATTGGAATTGCTCCTGGTGGAAATATAAACTATGTGACTGGCCATGGTGTGTTCGAAGCAACTCATGGTACTGCGCCTAAGTACGCTGGTCTCGATAAGGTCAATCCAGGTTCGGTTATCTTGTCGGGGGTTATGATGTTCGAACACCTGGGTTGGTTTGATGTAGCAAACGATATTGTGAAGGCTCTTGAAAAGACTATTTCAGACAAGATAGTTACCTATGACTTTGCTCGTTTGATGGATGGAGCAACTGAGGTCAAGTGTTCTGAGTTTGCATCGGCGATCGTCGATCGTCTTTAGTTCTAGAGAGGAAAGTTTCAAATATGAGTAGTTCTAAAGTGAAGGTAGCCATTACTGGGGCTGCTGGGCAGATCTCTTACTCCCTGCTTTTTCGTATAGCTTCTGGCGAACTGTTTGGGCCTGATACGAAAGTAAGTCTGAACCTTATTGAGATCGATATGGCTATGAAGGCGCTTGAGGGCGTTGCTATGGAGATCGACGACTGTGCGTTTGCAACGCTTGAGTCGATGACGTTAACCTCAGATCTCAAAAGTGGATTTGACGGAGTCAATTGGGCCCTTTTGATCGGTTCCGTACCCCGAAAGGCTGGTATGGAGAGACGCGATCTGCTCTCGATCAACGGCGGAATTTTCAAACCTCAAGGAGAGGCTATTGCTAAGCACGCTGCCTCTGACATCCGAGTCTTTGTAGTTGGTAATCCATGTAATACCAATGCATTGATTGCTCGTGAAAATGCAGACGGAGTACCGAGCGATCGGTTTTTCGCAATGACGCGCCTTGACCAGAATCGAGCTAAGACACAACTTGCTAAAAAGGCCGGAGTTGGAGTTGAAGACGTTACTAACGTTGCGATCTGGGGCAATCACTCATCGACACAGTTCCCGGACTTTGAAAACGCGAAGATCGGCGGAGATGCCGCTGAAACGGTTATATCTGATCGGATGTGGCTGGAGCGGGACTTCATCTCAACGGTGCAGAAGCGAGGAGCTGCTATCATTGATGCGCGCGGTGCATCGTCGGCAGCCTCTGCAGCTAACGCTGTGATGGACTCTGTACGTTCTATCATAACGCCAACTCCGAAAGGCGATTGGGTTTCCCTTGCTGTATGTTCGAAAGGTGAATACGGGGTGCCAGAAGGTTTGCAGTTTGGATTTCCAATAACCTCAGATGGGAACACCTGTTCAGTCGTAGAGGGATTAGAACATGATGGCTTTGCACATGAAGCTATTTTGAAGACAACCGAAGAGTTAGCTGGTGAAAGATCTGAGGTCAAGGAATTAGTTAAGAAGTCGTAGCAGCAATGAGTTGCGGTTAGAGGTGGAGACGATCCTGCTCTGACTCATCTAAATCTTGCTGAGAAAACCCTAAATTAGAGGTTAGTAGTTGGGCGTTTGCCTGATTGGAGTGTACATGCCCAATCGGCGATAGACACTTGA
>JAJYFP010000060.1 GCA_021790855.1 Actinomycetes bacterium | reverse complement strand
AAATAATCTTGGAGAATCTGAGTTCTTGAAAGTTGACCAAAAAGTCGGTATGCGAGAACCGCCTCGTGTATCTTTCGTGAAAGAGTTCGCTGAGGAGTAAGGATCGCGTTCTTGACAAGCTGCTGTGTAATTGTAGATCCACCTTGAAGACCCTGATTTCCTGAGCTATCGGCCACTAGAGCTCTCACAATGGACTTAAGGTCCAAGGCTCCATGGACGTAAAAGGCATGATCTTCTACATCTAAAACCGCATTCACTACCATCTTTGGCACCTGAGAAAGCTTTACAGGTTGGACGAACTGGCCACTACCAATTGTATAAAGCGTCGAGCCATTTCTGGCGAGTATCACTGATGGTGCTTCAGCTAGACGCAGATGCAAGGGATCAGAGAGCGAACCGGGTTCTTTAAGATTGGTCAATGTAGACGCTGCAGGGACAACAAATAGGAACGCTATAGCTACCGCGATACCCGAAAGCAAGATAGTAGATACAATGTCTCTCAGCCGCTTAAACATGGTTCTAAAACTTACCACCTTAATTCGATAACTAGATCGCAACAGCTCTTAAGAAAGCTAGAGCCAGCCACGTTGCAAAAGCTCGCAGCGCAGCAACTCGCGCTCGACGAACAGAAACTCCTTCGTAATGAATAAGATACTTTGGCTTCCGGCAATGCAAAGCCAAAGTGTCGGTACCAATGAAACAAAGAGCAAAAAATCCTGCCATATTTCCACGAAACGACAGAACGAAGACTCGACCGCTCAATATAATCTGCAAAAAGCTCACCACAACTACTACAGCCGCAGTGTCACTTACTTATCATCTGTCAAAACTCCAACTAATGGACTTCCAGGTCGATCAGACCCAGGATGGGAAAGTGCTGAAGCTGCTCAACATCGTCGATGAATACTTTGGGAGCGCCTGACCCCACTCCCGCAGCAATCAATTAACGTATGAGGAGTCCGTTTTAGCTCTCGATGGAATCGTAGCCGTGCACGGCACGTCGTCCATGTCAGAATGAACAAGAGGCCAGAGTTCATGTCACACGCTCTTACGAACTGGACCAGTGAGACGGGCGTCAATCTTTGCTTTATTGGCCCAAGCTCCCCCTGGCAAAACAGAAGGCATAGATCTTCAGCGCGAGTCTGAGGGAGAAGCTTTTCAAAAGTAAACTGTTGACAAACGAATATCGAAGGGACCACGATCAGACCTAAGCGTTTAGGACTATCCTGAGCAGGTCCTCCCTGAGTGAGCCAAGCACAGAGAACTCCACGCCTAGAACTACTTCAGGTCCGAAGCAGCTTAGGGGAGAAACAAGCAGGAGACAACGGTCGCCTCGCACGCGAAGTCAACCATGCTCAAGGGTTGTCGGTCAGTTCAGATGCACCTCTTCAGTTACGACAATTAGATATAACCTCAGACGGTACAAACACTACCATGACAAGCAGATCATCTATGATATTTCTCGCTCGGGCGAACTCAGCTTGGGAACTGCTATCTTCGAACTGGGATATAAGATCCTTTACCTAATGAAGCGCTAAAAGCCAGATCTTCAACTTCCTCTACTTGACCACGCACCTCTTTGACCCAATCCAACTTTGAAGTAAGAATCCTCTCTACTCCGAGTTTAATCGTAGATGTCGAGATCGCACAAGAGCTACAGGCCCCTTGCAGTTCGACCTCAACTAGACCAGATTCAGGATCCACGTGTTGCAAAACGAGATCGCCTCCATCGCCTTGTACAGCTGGACGCATTATTTCAATTAGTCTTTTGACTGCGTCTATCTTCTCGTTTCGCTCAGCCTCATCCATCATCTCACGCTTTCTTTTTTTATTCAACAATTTTGCGACACATTTATGCCAAAAGCATGCTGTTTAGAACAGCACTAATGATGGTATCTTTCAAAAGCCGACTTGATCTCTTCTTCCGCCTTTGTAAGTGGTTCCCAACCCTCTACCGTAACGGTCTTGCCTGGTTCTAGATCCTTATAGTGTGCGAAAAAGTGTTCGATCTCGTTCAATACTGCTTTATGGACGTCTCCTAAGTCAGTTACGTGACTCCAACGATGATCCGTCTCGGGAACACAAAGGATCTTTACATCTCGACCCGCTTCATCTGACATAACAAAGGCGGCGACAGGACGTACCTTGATGTGACAACCCGGAAAGGTAGGGTGATCAACCATAACAAGAGCGTCCAGTGGATCTCCGTCTTCGCCTAAGGTTCCTTCAATAAAACCATACTCAGCAGGGTATGCCATAGGCGTAAACAGAGTCCGATCAAGCCAGACGGCGTTAGTCTCATGATCGACCTCGTACTTATTTTTAGATCCTCTTGGTATCTCGATAACGGCAACCAAAGTTTGCACTACAACTCCTTTTTACCAACAACATCTGCAAGTATAGATCCACTTCAGCCATTCCTGGAACCTCAGTTAAATCACGTCATGGCCAGAACTTCGGATCACGTCGTTCATTAAACGCCAACAACGCCTCTTGCGCGTGCTTAGAACTTAGGTTTATGATCTGTGCCTGAGACTCTCGTTCCAGCGCTTCCTCAAAAGTCAAGTCGAATGAGTCGTTCAAGAGTCGTTTAGTAAGCGAGAGGGCTAGAGGTGGTAGACTCCGAAGACGTTCGGCCCAAGTGGCGACTACGTCGTCTATCTCAGAATCTGGAACTACTTTATTTGCAAGACCCATAGCCACTGCCTCTTTCGCGTCAATCCTGTCAGCAAAGAACGCCATCTCTTTGGCCTTGGCTAAGCCAACGAGTCTCGGCAAGAGATAACTACCTCCAAAATCCAACGTTAGTGCTCTCTTGGAGAAGATCTCTATGAAACTGGCGCTTTCAGAGACCACTACAAGGTCACAGCCCAGGGCTAAGTTACAACCCGCCCCGGCCGCCACTCCTTGGACCTTCGCAACTGTCGGCTTAGAGAGGTTATGAAGACGAGCCGCCACCTCCGAGATTCGTCTCATACGTGCTAATGGGTCCATCGTGACACGAGTTCGATCTCGTAGATCTGCTCCAGAGCAGAAGCACTGTCGTCCTCCAGTGATCACCAATACTCTTGCCTCGGATGCCTCAAAGCGTACCAACAGATCGTCGATCTGTTGGTACATCTCATGCGTGATAGCGTTTTTGACCTCCGGTCGGTTAAAAGTAAGGGTCGCCACACCATCCACTTCTTCGTATCTAATATTTTCCACCTCTGCAACATACCAAGAAAGTGGAATGGAAACGACTCATCTTGTCAAAGCTTTAGGTATTTGATGTGCGCCACTTATGCACCTATGAACTAGTCGAAGATCACAAAATAAGAAGTGGTGAGTATTTCAATCTCCTACTGTGTAAGTGTCATGGATAGCTTTGTGGACAATCAAGGAAGGTTTCGGGACCCTCACAGCGGACTCGTCGCTGATGTACGGTTCGTTCAGCCTTACCAAGCTAGGAAAATCTATACGTGTCCTTCATGTAACTATGAAGTCCTTCCAAAAGTGGGACACTACGTGATCGTTCCAATAGAGGCTCCCGACATGCGCAGGCACTGGCATCGGAGATGTTGGGAAAAACGAAAACCATAGGCGCAGAACGGTGCCAAGTTAGAGTCCGATACTATTTAGCGCCTCGATAAGGTCCCTTTCAAGATCGTTCCAATGTTCGATACCAAAGGACAGTCTGACCAATCCTGGATGCGTATTCTCCTCACCGTCTCTGAGCGCCCTTCTCTCAACCAAAGACTCAACGCCGCCCAACGACGTCGCTTTGTGAAAGACTTTCAACGCTTCAATGAACCCATCAGCTTGCGTGGCTCCGTCGAAGACGACACTCAACATTGCGCCTCCACCTTTCATCTGCGCCTTTGCTACTTTAAACTCAGGGCTGTCAGGATGAAATGGATAATGCAACGAGCTTGAACTCATGCGCTCATGAAACAACTCAAAGGCCTTGGTTGCGTTCTCTGTCGCACGTCCCATACGAAGTTCCAACGTCTTTAGACCTCGGAGAATTAAAAACACATCTTGGGAAGAAGGAATCGCACCAAGAAGCGACCTGCGCAGTCGAAAGTCGTCGTGCAAATTTTCATCTCTTACAACGACCGCTCCACCCAGCACGTCTGAATGCCCAGATATCGCCTTTGTAAGAGAGTGCACGACAACATCTACACCTAGGCTCAACGGATTTTGAAGAATCGGCGTGGCGAACGTATTGTCGATAACGACCATAAGGCCACTTTTCTTACAAGCTGAAGCAATCTCGAAAATATCGTAAACGTTCAACTCTGGATTAGATGGAGACTCAAAAAAGAATAGATCTCCCTTTTTAGCACCTTTGAGAAAACTGGCCTCCCGTATCTCCTCAGGAGTCACATAAGTCATGGCCACCCGTCCAGCTCGAGCAAGATACTCCGAGAGTCTCCTTGTGCCGTTGTACGCGTCGCTAGCAAGATATAGGTGCTGTGACGCCGAAAGTGTGGCAACAATAGATGCAATGGCGCCCATACCTGAGGCAAAAACGGTGCAAAGTCCTCCTTCAAGTGCGCCAATCTCGTCCTCCAGGTACTCCCAGGTTGGATTGGTTTCTCTTCCATAGACGCTTCGTTGGCCCTTGTAATAGGTTGAGTTCAAAGAAATAGGAGGATTGGGACCGTGCAGGTACTCCCTTCGAACTTTAGTCACGGTACGCTCCCCGGCCTACGTCGAAACGAAGATTCATCACGCCGATCACCTCATCTCTCTGAAGGTCAATTAGAGGAGATCTCCTCTACGTTTACGTCACGAAATGTTATCACTCTGACTTGACTGACAAAACGTTGTGGGCGATACATATCCCACACCCACGCATCCCTTAGTAGTACCTCTACAAACTCCAGTCCACTTTCAGATGACCTCACCTCAAGTTCAACTGAGTTCGCCAAGTAAAACCTACGCTCAGTTTCAACCACGTACTTGAATAAAGACAAAACCGAACGATACTCTTGATAAAGCGCCAGTTCAATCTCAGTTTCGTATCGCTCCAGATCTTCGGAACTCAACGCAACGTCCGACGTTCGCGACGTACAACAAAATACGGGCGTTCAAGAAACGATCGCCCAGCCAAGTTAACGCTTTTCCTTGATCTTGGCGGCCTTTCCAACCCGATCTCGGAGGTAGTAAAGCTTGGCTCGTCGGACATCACCTCTTGTCAAGACCTCAATCTTGCCAATAATAGGACTGTGGACGGGGAAAGTTCTCTCCACGCCAACTCCAAAGCTCATCTTTCTGACCGTAAAGGTCTCATGCACACCCGAACCCTGCCTGCGGATAACA
>JAJYFP010000059.1 GCA_021790855.1 Actinomycetes bacterium | reverse complement strand
GTAGTCTTGGGTGTCGTTGGACTGTATTTTTTGTCGTCTCCACTTTCTACTTCAAATCTCCTCGGAGAGGTACTAACGCTAACGTCTGCAGTCGCATTCGCGCTACAGATTGTCTTTACCGAGACCTTTGATCCAACTTTAGATCCGTTAAGTGTCGTCGCAATAGAGGTCGCAGTGGTCGCAGTACTTTCAACGCTGATATCGTTTTCACCCTTCGATACCAAGTCACCCTTAACTTCATATACTATCGCCAATCTCTTGGATCCAACGGTGGTGGCTGCAGTGGTCGTTGGTGGAGCTTTGGCCACGGCTTTAGCACTGGTCACTCAGACGTATTTCCAGCGATACATGTCATCTACCGAGGTGGCGATAATTTACAACTTAGAACCTCTATTTGCAGCCCTCTTTGCTGTTGTAGTTGATCGACTCCCAATTGGCGCCGGTGAAGTAGTCGGAGGACTGCTAGTACTATCAGCCATGACGCTATCTGCACTGGCATAATATCGAGTGCAGATAGAGTTAATATTAAAAGTTCCCACCGAATTTGAGAATTTCTATTGAAATAGCGATTTGACACGGTAGTTTGAACGTGTTATGCGAAAGACAAAAATAGTCTGCACAATCGGTCCAAGCTCATTTGCTCCTGAAACCATCGAAGAGATGATACGACTTGGTATGGACGTGGCTAGGGTTAATTTTTCCCATGGAAGTCGTGCTGAATACAGGACAATATGCGCCAACGTCCGAAAGGCTGCTAGAAGACTCGACAAGGTGGTCGGCCTCTTGGCAGATATCCCAGGTCCGAAGCTCAGGATCACCGATCTTTCAACTCACGTACTAGAGTTATCCGAAGACGAACTCATAGGCGTGGTAGAAGGTGAAAGCCTATCACATGTAACCTCGATTAGCCACGTAGACGCCATGATATCGACCACGTCTTTAGGAGTAGTACCACAACTAAAGGTAGGTAATCGAATTAGCTTTGCTGACGGAGTAGTTCAAGCAGAGGTTGTCGAGGTCATACCAGGAGGAGCGGTCGCTGCACGTGTCACGATTGCTGGTACTCTCACGCCTCGCAAAGGGGTGAATTTCCCAGACTCTCAGGTAAAGATTCCAGCTCTAACGCCGAAGGACCGGGAGCTCATCGCCTTTGCCTGCGAGGAACGCTTCGACTTTATCGCAATATCTTTTGTTGGCAGTGCTTTCGATATGATTGAGGCTCGTGAGACCGTCAACCAATATACAGGCAACCATAAGCCAAGGTTAGTTGCCAAGATTGAAAGACCATCTGCACTTAAAGAGATCAGAGAGATCGTTATGGAGTCTGATGCAGTCATGGTTGCGCGAGGAGATCTTGGTGTAGAGATCGCCCCAGAGGACGTGCCTATCGAACAAAAGCGTATTATCCATCTCTGTAATGAGATAGGAAAGCCCGTTATAACCGCTACACAGATGTTGGAGTCGATGGTGCATGCACCGTTACCAACCAGAGCTGAAGCTACCGACGTTGCCACGGCGATCTTTGACGGTACGGACGCTATCATGTTGTCTGCGGAGACGGCTGCGGGAGAGTTTCCGTTAGAGTCGGTATCGTATATGGACCGAATTGCAAGACGAGCAGAGAGTGAGCTAACTAACGTATCACTAACTCATCTCGAAAGACCTATGCCACTGACTCATACCGTCGCAGACGCTATTGCGCTGTCTGCTCAACAGATATGCGCGACTCTCCCGATAAAGGCAGTGGTAGCGGTCACCGAATCGGGCCATAGTGCAAGAGTTATATCAAAGTTTAGACCTGACGTAGAGGTCCTTGGCGCCGCCGCCACATCTGAATCCGCTGGATCGCTGACCCTTAGCTTTGGGGTTACCCCGTTCGTCTTAACCTCATCTCTGAGGGGAGAAGACGCTATGGTTGAAGCAGTTAATAAGACTGTTGAGATGAAGCTTGCAAAGAGAGGAGACCTCGTTTTAGTTGTTGCCGGCATTCCCTTTGGAGTGAGTGGTCGCACCAACTTGATCAAGGTTCAGGTGGTTGGCGAACCTGTCTTTGAGCAAGATCGGTAGCTCCCGCGCTTCGATCGTGTCACTACCAAAAAGTCGTTTAGTTATGTAAGGTCCCTGCTGTACAACGACTCCGATTCGCTCAAGCTCTAACGAGTCCTCTGAAGTACTCACACCGGTGGCTATAGGAGTTACTCCTATTGACTTTGAGAGATTAGCAAGGTGGCTTGCCAACTCTCGACCATGACTCTGTCCTATCTGTGCCTTATAGAGTTCCTTAGAGATCTTGATGTAAGAGAACCTTACCTGCTGGAGAAGTTGGAAAGACGAGAATCCTCGTCCAACCTCGTCTAAGGCGACTTGCACTCCTAGTCTTTTACACCGATGAACCGCTCGGGAGATATCGTCAGTTGCATAGCTCATAAGGTGTCTCTCTGAAACATCAAGTACAAACTTTACGGGGTTAACTCTTGTTGCACGGTCCATCAATAAAGCAGAGCTAGCAGTCCCGTCGAGCAACGATGATGGAGCTATATTAATGCAAAGTCCAATGCCTTCACGGGAGTGCAAACGTTCTCCAAGTTCTAATAGAGCCTGAACCTCGGCAGCTTCAATGCTACGGTACATTCCGCTGCACAGCAAGGGAGGGATTGGGCTAGGGTCGTGACTCGATAGATTCGCTAGCTCTCGGATCGGTGTCATCACCTCCAAGAGCCTAACCTTTTCAGTCGTTACGTCAAAAGCGACCTCTACTCGATGGACTAGGTTTTTTGATGTAACCCGTTCAGACAGTGACTGCATTGCATTAATCCACTTGACGGAGCTCTGCCGTACGGCTATGTCACCAACTCTCGAAGATGGTCTTTCGCTATAGAGCAGTTCAAGTAGTTGATTGTAAAGCTTAGAAAACTCAGTAGGTGCAAAGCCTCTTACGTGAAGCGTTGCGCAGTTGCACTTGATTGAAGCGGAGATACCAGAGATTCTACTTGGCACTTCAATTAAGCGTAAAGCCTTCGCTATTTTTGCATCGTTACCCCTTTTTGTCTTGGTTACGATCATCAACTCATTTGGGGTTAGAGAGTAGATCCGAAAAGCCTCTCCAAGGATACTGCGTACTCTCGTCAAAGCTGACAGCAGTAGTTGATCTTTGAGTTGAACACCAAGTACGTCGCGTAGCTGTTCGATATTCGGAAGCTCAACCAATGTAAAGTCGAGATCATCACCCAAGGCATCGAACCCGTCATGTTCTACGGACTCTAACAAACATCTCCGATTAAACGTCCCAAAGATAGGATGCACATAGGTCAGAGCCTCAATCTCAGCCCTAGACTCTAATGCACGTCTCCTAACCTCAACAACCTGAGCTATCTGCGAGACGAATAGCTCCAAAGTACTCTCCAGCTCCACTAATAGTTGAGATTGCGCACTTAGACGCTGGCGTGCAGAGTGAACAAGGTCGTGAATATGGGCCATTGAAGTGTCAACCAACGACTGCCATTGAGCTTCCTCTAGCTCTTCAAGAGCGCTCTCAGATAGAACTCTAACCTCATGCCCAGCTCTTTCGCGAATAATCAAGATCTCTTCAGTGATTTTCGTTGATGTAACATCAGCCACAACGCCTGCCACATGGAAAGATTTAGAGGACTCGTGACCTTGAACTAAAGAGAGCCAGGCCCTAAATCTCAATGAGTTATGTTCAACGGCAAAACTCTGAGGCGTGCCTTCTAGTACCTTCGCCCAGATACCTTTATCCATTCCTAGAGATCGGAGAGTAGTTCGTAGGTTATCTGTGGAATGTGTTGACGAAGCTAGAATATCTTTAAAGCTCTGGAGAGAGCCCTCCATCTCTAGGACCAACCCAGAAGGCGTTGCAAGAAACATCTGTATCGGAGCCTCGCCTAAAGCGCTTCGAAGGGTATCTGTGTAGTAAGTACTTTGTCTAAGACCTTCAAACTCTTCGTTAAAGTTTTGTAGTACGGCTACCCAGAGTTGAGTACTTCCAACGATGGAGTCGATCTTTGTTAGATTTGCAACTACTACTTTCGGTGCCGACTTTTGAGGAGAGAAAAGCATGGCTCTTTGTAGCAGACCTTTATCATGAGGTCGAGCATCAGCGGCTGTATTAGCTAACCATTGACGCGATTCGTCAAGTGGGTGAAGCAGATCATGAATGGTTGTATCCGTAAGGTCTTCTGGACGACTTTCGTGCAGTTTTAAAAATGCTTTGTTGGCTAACAGAATTCGTAAGCCATCATCTAAGAGCAAGATAGGAACCTCGAGATCGCCGAAAAGACGTCTAAAACTGAACTCAGCTTCCTCTAACTCTGCACTAGGCGCATGTCCTTTACTACCGAGAATGGGAGTATGGGTAATTAGCACCTTCTTTGAGATCTCAAATATGAAGCGTACTCGTTCAACGTAAGGTTTTACAAAGGCATGAGGGGAACGTGAGGTAAGCACAAGGTAGATCTCTCGACCATTCTCTTCTAGTACGAAGTAGGTCACAACTGTAAGCCTTCGGTTCGATGCTCCAGATTTAGTACCTGTGAATGTTAGACTATGGTAGCGAAGCCTTGGAGTGTCAGACTGTTCACGTGGGTCGAAGTCAAACAGATCCTTGAGTTCATCGAAAGATCTGTTTATTAGTAGTTCTTCTAGTTCCGAAGACATCGTGGCTGGATCAAGTGCAGTTACTCGGCACTCTTGGTCAACCGATACAATAGTTGCGGCGTTCATGAAGGGAAGACGACCGAGTTCATGGACGAGAGTTTTGACAGCCTCATCTCTACCTACATATGTAGATGAGGCTCTTAGTATGGTCAACGCAAGATTGTCAGTATCGGGGGAGCGTAGTTCATGCATATGGAATCTCTCTACCTACCTTCCCTCATCTACCGTAGCACATATGCATTAGCCTAAATCGAGCTAATGCTAACCTCTGGATACCAGAGACCTTACAGCCTTACGTGCTATATCTTTCGACAGTTCGTTATCACGACATGAAGAATCCAAGATGCAAAAAGGACAGCCGCTCTCACACGAACACTGAGATACAGTCGCGTCGGTTATCTCTATGAGTTCCATCCATCTCTCAAAGATAACCTGAGAGACTCCACTGCCGCCTGGAGTCTGCTCAAAGATAGTAAATCGAGGAAGGTCATCCCCTCGTACCGTTACTCCAGATATATCAGAGGAGGGTGCTAGCGCTATCGAACCAACACCTTTGACAAAGCAGTGCTCCAAGGCGTGCACTCCTGCGAAGAGAAGCTCAGGAGAGACTGAACGAAGGTTGGTAGCCCCATTGATTTGACACGTTACAGCC
>JAJYFP010000058.1 GCA_021790855.1 Actinomycetes bacterium | reverse complement strand
GCTAAGGTAATGGCTCAACGACAAGAAATGCTGTTCAGCAAGTACTTCAGTCGGTGCAAGAAGTGCCGCTTGTCGACCACTTTGAACCGAAAACAACATAGATAAAAGAGCCACGAGAGTCTTTCCAGATCCTACATCTCCTTGAACTAAGCGATGCATTGGTATATCTCTCGCCATATCGTTCGCTATCTCACCTACTACTCGCATCTGAGCCCTCGTCAACGAGAACGACAGGGAAGACAAGAAGGCAGATACCAAAGACTCATCCCTAAGACTTGCGCCCATAAATGGAGTTACGTCATGAGCAATACCACAAGAATCTCTTATATATCGAGCCTTTCTAGCTACCAATGTGAGTTGAAGACGGAAAAGTTCGTCGAAAATGAGTCGCCTGCGGGCCGCTACTACCTGATCTATTGAATCTGCAAAGTGAACCGATCTAAACGCGTTGTCTCTTTCAATGAGATCAAACTCATCTAGTACTTTATGGGGTAATGAGTCTTGGAGCTTTGGAACGACCTCTTCAAAAAGCACCTTCAGGGCACGATGGATATCCCACGTCGACACTTGCGCTTTTTCGCTCATAGGATAGATAGGCACAACGATTCCTGTGCGGTCCCCAACCGTATCTACGATCGGGTTAGTCATTTGGAAGTCAGATCGAAATCGCTGCAGTTTCCCAAAGACCGCCACGTCTTTCACGTGAGATAACTGTCGTTGCCTCCAAGCCTGATTGAAAAAAACGAGTTTACAGCGACTATGACCGTCAAAGAGTCTCGCTTCAACGAGCATCTTGCCGCCTTTTAACCTCCGAGTCGCTACCTCAGAGACGGTACCCAACACTACAATCTCTCTATCCAGAGCAGCCTCTGTAATGGGAGACTGACGTGTTCTGTCTATGTAGCGCCGGGGGTAGTACGTAACAAGGTCGTATAGTGTATAAACGCCTAGTGCATTGAATCCCTTGGACCGAGTCGGACCTATTCCTTTCAAGGTTTCAATAGGAATCTTCGTCAGTTCAACGAGAGTTGTCCCTTGTGACCGTATAACACCATCGTACATGTGTTCCATTATAGAAGAGACTCACTCAGTGGATATCAGTAACGGGTAGTTAGGTTGACCCCCATAGAGCAAGTCAACGTCTAGGTGTGGCATCTTTTCCTGTAGATCTTTAGCCACAGCTGTCGCCTGTTCAAGAGTAAGCTGGGCCCCCCACACTAAGGTGATAAGCTCATCTGTCGGTAGAGTCATCTTCCCACATAAAGAGAAGGCAACATCAGAGAGAGTTTCCCCGACAACCTGCACGTCGGAGTGGTATATCCCGACGAGGTCCCCTTCATCAAAAGAGCCCGTTCCGTCACTAGTGGTACCGCTCCTAGAGGCGAAGGTAACCTCTCCGAATCGTACCTTCGGAAGCTGTTCTTGCATCAAGACCGCGTTTTCAGAGGCGTTCTTACACGGATCAAAGTCAAGAGCCAGCGAAAATGCTTGCAGCACCGACGTGGTAGGAACCACCTCCACAGGCTTACTCGCCAAGTCCTTAGCAAGATGAGCCGTTGCTAGTACGTTCTTACTATTTGGAAATAGAACTACAGATCGCGCTGGAACCGACTCGACTATATCCACTATCTCCTGAGTCGACGGGTTCATCGACTCTCTACCTTCAATAAGTCCCGCTACTCCAACAGATCTAAGAGTCTCCCCAAGTCCCACTCCGTTGACAACGGCGACCATAGCGGCTTCCATAACCTCTTGATCGCCTTCGCTAAGGTCAAAATCGTCTATCTCTTTTCTCTCTTGAACTGACGAATTACGAGGCGCATCGACTCTGTGGAACTCTCCCTCTTCGATTAGTTCATAGAGATCAGATACCTTGATTTTACTAACTTGACCAGCAGCTATACCGGCCTCTATAGAAGCGCCAATGTCATTTGAGTGAATATGGCAGTTGTAGATACCCTCGCTACCAACTACCACTATTGAATCGCCGATCTCAGCCCACGCACTCTTCATATCTTCTACCGCAAGTGACCCGGCCTCCAGTAGGTACATAATCTCATAGCGAGGTCCTCGTTGTGACTTTGGACCCTCGGCGTAGCTCTTATCACTTGGGATCTCCTCTAAGTCACCCCACTCCTCTAGCCAAGGATGGTTCTTTAGAGACTCAGGGAGTTCTCTCCCTAGAAAGCCTTCGTAGAGAGCTTCAAGAACGTGGACAAAGCCAGCTCCTCCGGAGTCAACAACTCCTGCCTTTTTGAGCTGCTCTAACATGTTCGGAGTCTCAGCAAGCGTCACTCTAGCTCTTTCAATCGTGCTTCGAATTACGCTTTCTAGATCTGCTCCCGCCGTCTTGGAGACCATGAGGGCCTGCTTTGCAGCACTCGAAGCCACCGTTAATATCGTTCCTTCCATTGGCTTCAATACTGCAGAGCGTGCCTCCTCTGAGGCTTCTTGGAGGGCTTCGGCCCAGCTCGAGACTAGTTCACTTGAGTCCCTCACATGCGTCAGGGAGCTTGAGATATGAGACACAAACCCTTGGATAATCTGAGACAAAATAACACCAGAGTTCCCTCGTGCACCTAGCAGGGCTGCCATCGAAACAGTCTTGGCAAAGTTGGCTGCCTCACCTGCTTGACCTTGTACCTTGCGTAAAGCATCGTTTACCGATCTAACGGTCAACAACATGTTCGTTCCAGTGTCACCGTCGGGAACAGGAAATACGTTGAGCCTATTTAGCTTTCTATAGTTAGCCTCAAGGAGCTCCTCAAGTCTAGAGAAGCTCCTTTTAAGAGCGCTGGCGGTATCAAAGTTCTTTACATCCACTGCACAAATAGTAGTGCGCCAACCCTTTAGTTCGCCTTTGATAACGAAGCGTATAAACTAATTGTTCCGTGTTCAACAGATGAGGAGATAAAGTGGCAGCAGTTTGTGAACTGTGTGGGAAAAAGCCGTACTTCGGCATGAGTCTTTCTCACTCCCACCGTAGAAACAAAAAAAGATTCAATCCTAACATACAGCGAGTTCGTGCAGTAGTTAGCGGTACACCCAAACGCATCTCAGTTTGTACCTCATGTATCCGAGCTGGGAAAGTAACAAAAGCTTAGATCGATGTCCGCTCCAAAGGGCACTTCTTATCAGGCTCTCCTCTGGCTCTCCTTTGGAGGTCCCGAATCCATAGAAGACGTAATGCCTTTTTTGGAGAACGTAACTAAAGGAAGACACATTCCTAAAGAGCGTCTGGAGCTGGTAGCAAAACAGTACTACCACTTCGGCGGGGCCTCGTCTATCAATCAGCAAAATCGAAGCCTCATCGAAAGAGTCAGAGATCTATTGGTGAGACAAGGATTCGATCTTCCCATCTACTTTGGAAACAGAAACTGGACACCCTACATCCAAGACACGGTGCGAGAGATGATAGCGGACGGGGTCACAAAAGCACTAGTTTTTGTTACTTCAGCGTACTCATCCTACTCTTCTTGTCGACAGTATCTCGAAGATATCGAACGAGCTCAACAGGCAAACTCAAAGAGCGGATCTATCGAGCTACATAAGGTAAGAGGCTTTTACAACCACCCAAAGTTCCTTTCCTCTCTGGAACAACTCGCTCTGTCGACGTTCACTCAGGTGGACTCACCTTACGTCAAGGACACGGCGTTCATCACCACGGCCCATTCGATACCACTAGAGATGGCCTCTGTAAGCGACTACGAAGCGCAACTGGAGTTCGTAAGCTCTTACCTTGAACTAGCAATGGAAAAACGTCTTGGAAAACAATATGCATTCTTTAAGGCGTTCCAGTCCCGGAGCGGGCCACCTTCACAGCCATGGCTAGAACCCGACATCGGGGACAAAATTGAAGAGCTCTCGAGAGAAGGCTATAGCCGCCTTGTGGTAGTTCCTATAGGCTTTATCTCAGATCATCAAGAGGTGCGCTACGATCTCGACACTTTAGCGCTCCAAAGAGCACAACACGTAGGCGTGAGTCTCTATCGAGCACCGACACCATCTCACTCAGACGACTTCATAGAGATGGTAGTGGATCTTGTATCTGAACGCTTACGAACTAGCGGTGAAAGACAAGCCATCGGAACGCCACTTCCTGACTTTTGTTCGGCGACATGTTGCTGTTCACCTTTAGAGACAACTAACACTTAGTTGGAATACGGACCACCAACAGCCTGCGTATCGAAAATACAAGGCACACCAACCTCTTCGATCCGTTAGTCACGAGCATCACTATCCATCGTGTAGCACGACGAGACGTTGGAGAACTAACGACAACCAACTTTCTTGTTTGCTGTACGTATCCTGAAGCGATCTGTGAAGCTACATGGTATTTATATACAAATTATCTACTAAGTTGTTAGCGATATTCTAATAACAGTGGAAACACAAGTAAATAAATTGGCAAGGAGAAAGCGTGACCAGTAAAACGATTTTAGGAGCCGCAGGGCTATCGTTGCTTCTAAGTGCGTGTGGGACAGCTTCATCGAGCAGCTCAAGTACGACATCTGCTTCCAAGTCACCTACGGGTGTATACACAATCCTGACGTCCAAGACGGCCCAGATGGTCCAAAGTGGCCAAGATGCGACATTTACGCTAACAGCACTATCGAAGTCAGGGGCTCCGGTACCACTAGCGCCTGTATCGTTTTATCTTGGCACTATGGTTCCACTGAGCGGGGTAGGAGTAAAAACATGGGTGAGATCGGGTACGGCTTCTGCCAATCCCTACATTGCCACAGCTTCGACCCACACTGATGCGGCTGGGAAGGCGACGTTGGTCTTGAAGGGCCAACCAGTTAACACTATGGAGATGATAGGAGTATCTGTAGGTACCTTATCGACGTTTAGTCAGACAAAGGGTGCTGTCGGATCGATGGATGCCTGGTGGACAAGTGCAGGCACTTCACCTACCGCTCCTATCGGCGACTATGTAACAGTCTCCCCTTTCGCTACAGTTGCATCGTCGAGCACCCAAAAGGTAACGATTTTGGTCTCCTCGCCTTCTGGTCCAGTATCTGGTGCCGGAGTAACGATAACTCCCAAGACTGCTACGTCATCGGGTATGGGTTCCACAACAGTCTCTCCAATGTCCTACTCAACATCTTCTAGTGGAATGGTATCGACAGATCTGATGGCGAGTTCAACCACTCCCTTTCGAATTGTCGCAACGATGAAGGGAAGCACGTCTCGGATCGCTGGTGGAATGAATATCTTGGTGAAAAACTAATAAGCGAGAGAACATGGCAAAGCTTAATCCGCAACGGATCGAGCGTCGTGGAACCTTTATTGGTCAGTCCGAACTGCATCGGCAGAACTTAAA
>JAJYFP010000057.1 GCA_021790855.1 Actinomycetes bacterium | reverse complement strand
CAAGGTAGTGGTTGTAGATCGCTTCTTCCCTTCATCACAGATCCACCACAACTGTGGAGGTAAATTACAAGGTGCAAAGCTCGCCAAAAGGCTTACCTGTGATACTTGCCACGTCGAGGTAGATCGTGATGACAATGCTTCATCAAATATCCGTGACTGGTCGGATACCAGTCCTGGTCTAGTTGAGGCCACTGCCCTGTTCGTTCCCGGGCCACTTGGTACAGGCGACAGTTTAGATGATGGGATGACCCATCACCTAAAGAGAGCATGTAAGACCAGTAGCGATACTGGCCGTGCTTGGAGAGGCGAGAACGACCCTCGGGCGGGTGAGAATGAAGCCCAAGGGAAGAACCTTGAAAAAGGTGCATCTGGTGAGTAGACTCACTATTTATCATTCAGATGCAACGGAAAATGAGTCGTTGCGTGTGAATCGAAGTAGATGTTAGGGTCATGGCAGCCTGGAGCACTCTAGCGCACGACGTAGTTGGCAATTGCGAGAGAGTGTTTGGCTCTTTGATATCTGATTCTCAGTCTTTTCGAAACCTGCAACTGTAGCCTTAGAATGGTTATACAGTAGCCGTCTTCTCGGCCTGTGGACGATAACTTGAGGAGGATCCTTGACTGAGTCTGAGCGTTACTTCACAAAGGACCATAGCCAAGAGGAGGCTCTTGATCGAGTCGACCTTGAAAATCCTGTTTCGATAAGTGTATACCTGAGACGCAATCCGATACATGCGACAACTGGTGACATTGGTGGTGAGAATGTCGTTTTGAGCAGGGATGAGTTTAAGGAGCGATTTGGTGCCAGCGAGTTGGATGCCAATTTGGTGGCCGAGTTTTTACGACAAAGTGGTTTTGTCATAGAAGAGATCGATCTTGGTCGCAGAAGAGTGATGGCTATTGGATCAGCAGATAACGTCTTTAGAGCTTTCGGAGTTCGACTTCGTAACTATCGAACTAGAGGAGGCGAACACTTTAGAGCCCCAGAAGAAGAGCTGAATCTCCCAGAAGGGATACGCGCTTTGATCGTTGATGTATTAGGGCTTGATACATCCGCTCAGGCTAAGACAAACCTGCGTTCGGCCACTGCTGGTGGAGTATCCTACACCCCTTTACAAGTGGCCCAGGCATATTCTTACCCGCCAAATCTTACTGGGAAGGGAGTGGGTATTGCTCTTATAGAACTTGGTGGAGGTTTCAGAGACTCTGATATCTCCACGTACTTTAGGTCCTTGGGCCTTGCTCCACCAACGGTGGAAGCTATAAGTGTTGACGGCGGAACAAACTCTCCTTCTACTCCCAATGGTCCTGATGGCGAGGTGATGTTGGATATAGAGGTAGTTGGAGCAATTGCACCGGGGGCCAAGATCGGAGTTTACTTTGCACCGAATACTAATCAAGGATTCATTGACGCAGTTTCTCAAGCAGCTCATGACAAGACGATTGCACCTTCAGTCATCTCTATTAGCTGGGGCGGTCCAGAGAATACCTGGCCTAGGAGTTCCATAAGTTTGATGGCCCAGGTGATTGAAGAGGCAACGGTTATGGGTGCAACTGTAACGGTTGCAGCGGGCGATAACGGTTCCTCAGACGGAGAGACTGACGGTTTGGCGCATGTGGATTTTCCCGCATCTGCTCCTTACGCATTGGCATGCGGCGGGACGACTCTTCAACTGAACAGTTCAGGACAGATACGTAGCGAGGTTACATGGAACGATCTCGGTAACGCAGGAGGCGCCACTGGTGGAGGAATTAGCTCAATATTCGCTGTTCCGAGTTATCAGAGTTCGATAAAGTTGCCTCCTTCGGCAAATCCACAAGGTGGCCCAGGAAGAGGCGTTCCAGATGTTGCCGGTAACGCTGATCCAAATACAGGTTACCAAGTTCTCGTCGATGGCTCGCAGTTGGTTTTTGGAGGCACTAGTGCCGTAGCTCCATTGATTGGTGGACTGGTCGCCCGGCTGGTTGAGAGATCAGGGAAGGGACTTGGCTTTTGGAACCCTTTCTTATATTCGCTCGAGGAGAAGACCTTGTCGACCTCGGCGCCTGCTTTTTACGATATCACGTCAGGGAATAATGGTGCTTACTCTGCTGGGGTCGGTTGGGACGCATGTACTGGTCTCGGATCACCTAACGCTATGGTAATCGCTTCAGCGATGGCCTAAAAAAGCACTGGCCTAGGTGGACTCTCTGGGGATTAAAGTCGGACTGAAACGTACCTCTTGATGTTTATGGTTTTTTTCGCGTAGTTCATCCAACAGGAGCTGTGCCGCTTGAGACCCAAGCTCTTGTTGGGGTTGACGAACTGAGGTCAATGATGGAGAGACCATTGATGCAAAAGTAATGTCGTCATATCCTACCAAAGCGAGATCTTTAGGTATTTTAACTCCCAACTTCGAGCACGTCCGAATGACTCCAAGTGCCAACAGATCGTTTGCACATATGATTGCAGTGAAGTCGTAAGAGCATGAGAGGACTTGAAGTGAGGCGTTTTCACCTGCACTAAGGGTAAGAGACGGAACTTCGAACTCTAAGAGTGTGACGTCGGGATCGATGTTTCGATGTTTTTCAATGGCCGAAAGAACCCCAGCCCGCCTGTCGTAACACTGCCTGATTGTCTGAGGACCATTTATAAACAGGATTCTCCGATGTCCTTTCGAAATGAGGTGTTCGACGGCAAGAGTTCCGCCATAGACGTCGTCTACGGTTACAGAACAGATATCTTTTCGTTTGGTCTTGCGATCGACAAGTACAACTCGGAGACCTTTTTGAGTCAATGCATTAATTCGTGAGAGATCTTTTGTCGAGGGTGTTATAAGTATGCCTTCGACTCTATGTTCCTCCAAGAGACTTAGATATTGGGACTCCACAGCCTGTGATTCATCTGTGGAACAAGCTATGAGTACATATCCTTCTTCACGTAAAGCGTCTTCAGCTCCGCGAATTATCTCGGTAAAGAAGGGATTAGAGGAGTCAAGCACCACGATTCCTACGGCTTTAGACCCGGCGCCTCTTAACTGTCGAGCCGCAGTGTTGCGGACGAAACCTGTCTCCTCTATGGCTTTTAAAACCCGATCTCTGGTGGTCTTAGCTACTCTTGAAGGTTCGTTCAGAACATTGGACACTGTTCCCAAAGAGACGTTTGCTCTCTTAGCAACCTCTTTCACTGTTACCCTTTGTTTGTTCATCTAAAGTTGCTCGTGTCTTGCAAAATGTTCTTCCCATCTCTAAAGTAGATCGATACCTGACCTAACTAGCGCTTCTATTTAACCAGTTGTCAATCTGACTGACTTTTCTGAAGCAAGTGTAACGCCATCGACACGTCAAATTCACGGTTGGAATCGAAGACTTTGCCGAGGTCTTTCTTGAGCTAAAACATATATTTTTCAAATCTCCTTGACAGAAAGTTTCAAACAGGTTAACATTTCTTATCACAGAAGTTGAAACGTTTCAACTATGAATTTACCGGTACTGCAGTTTTGAGAGAAGGGACACGAGTGAGGACTCACGTGCTGTTCGATGTGCTATCACAGGGGTACTTCTACTTTGCCTGAGGTAGGTAAGAACAACGGTACCCATATGGTGACGCCAACGTTGGCATTGAAGCACGTTCGCAAGTACTTTGGAGCGGTCCACGCTCTTGAAGATGCGAGCCTTGAGTTGTTTGCGGGCGAAATTCATGCCCTCGTTGGGGAGAATGGTGCCGGTAAGTCCACGCTTGTCAAGATACTGGCGGGACTGCATCAAAAAGATGCCGGAGAAATGCTCTTTGAAAACTTTGAAACCACCTTCACCTCTCCGAAAGACTCTATTGATAGTGGAATCGCGGTGATCTACCAGGAGCCCACGTTGTTCCCTGATCTCACTATTGCTGAGAACATATACATGGAGCGCCAGCCACGACGAAGTTTTAATCGAATCGACTACGAGGAAATGAACTCTTCAGTGAGTTCCATCTTTGCTTCTTTAGGGGTTGCGCTTGATCCAAGACAAGTATCTATTGGGCTCTCAATTGCGGAACAGCAGTTGGTCGAGATCGCAAAAGCTCTTACCTTGAATGCCAAAGTGGTAGTGATGGACGAACCGACGGCTGCATTATCTGCAAAAGAAGTGGAGCGTCTTTTCCACATAGCCAAGACCCTTAAGGCGCAAGGTGTTGCAATTTTGTTCATCTCGCACCGGCTTGAAGAAGTTTTTCGACTTTGTGACCGGGTGACGGTTATGCGTGACGGACGGTTCGTAATGAGCGATCTAACTGAGAATGTGAGTGAGGAGACTCTGGTTAGAGCGATGGTGGGACGTGATGTTGATCTATCCGAAAGATCGGAGCAAAGATCCGTTCACGAAGTGGTCTTAGAGGTCGAGAGATTGAGTGAAGAGGGAGTTTTCAACGATATCTCGTTTTCTGTAAGAGCTGGGGAGGTCGTCGCGCTCTCGGGTCTTGTTGGTTCAGGTCGCTCGGAGGTAGTGGGCGCGATCTTTGGCATTAGACGTTATGACTATGGATCAGTAAAGGTCAATTCAACTCAACTGAAAAAAGGTTCACCTGCTCGTGCTATGGAGGCGGGAATAGCTCTCGTTCCCGAAGATAGACGCCAACAAGGCTTGGTTATGGAGATGGCGATCTCAAGAAATATAGCTCTTGCGTCTTTAGCGTCTCTAAAACGTTTTGGAGTTCTCAGTTCAAAGGCAGAGAAGAACTTTAGCAAAGACTGGGCGTTAAAGCTTCGTCTCAAGTACTCAAAACTTACAAGTCCAGTGTCAACACTCTCGGGAGGGAATCAGCAAAAGGTGGTCCTTGCCAAGTGGCTTTCCCGTTCTCCAAAGGTCCTTATTGTCGATGAACCAACCAGAGGAATAGACATTGGAACCAAAGTTGAAGTTCATCGATTGATCTTCGAACTGGCGAGAACCGGTGTCGCAGTGCTCGTCGTTTCGTCTGAACTGCCTGAGGTATTAGCTCTTTCGGACCGGATCCTGGTGATGAGAGAAGGCTCATTGGTGGGTGAGTTTGAGCGTTCCCAAGCCACAGAGGAGAAGATTATTGCTCTTGCCACGACCACTAAGGCAGTGGCATGAACAGTCAAACCCTTATCTCAAAAGGATCATCGAAAAAAACAAGTGGAGATCGAGGGGACTTGGCGTCCCGGATATTTCGACTTCGAGAGTTTGGAATCTTTGGCATTTTAATCCTTTTCGTGGGTGCTACTACCGTAGCTCGACCTCGATTTTTAGGGGGACAGAATATTCGTTTCATCTTGATAGATACCACCGTGTTTGCTCTGCTGGCTCTAGGTGAAACGATGGTGGTAGTTAGTCGAAATGTGGATCTTTCTGTA
>JAJYFP010000056.1 GCA_021790855.1 Actinomycetes bacterium | reverse complement strand
GTAGTAAAACACCCTTACCGTACATGAGTCAGTTAGGATGCGAAGGGACATGAATGAGATCAGACGATAGAATCGCCCTATAAGCAAATGTCAAGTTAGACAGGATAAGATGCCGATCAACTACGCAGAAACGCCCACACGACAGTTAGCGTCCTTAGCCTTTCAAAAAAAGAGCGAATTTTTTGGCAACTTAGTTACCTATTCTCCCAAAGCGTTCTTCCCGCTAACTATGTTGTGTAGAGATCGATGCGGATACTGCACATTCGCCAAGGCTCCTGCAAGAATGAAGTCTTCTTACCTGAGTCTTGAAGAGATCAGAAGTCTCGGTAGACGAGCTAGAGATATTGGATGTCATGAGGCGCTATTTACACTGGGAGAACAACCCGAACTTAGATACCTTAGCGCTCAAAAAGAGCTAAAACAGCTAGGATTTGACTCAACTATCGACTACTTAGTGGAGGCTTGTCGCATCGTCCTCGAAGAGACCGATCTCCTACCTCACCCTAATGCAGGTGCCATTAGTAAAGGAGAGCTACGAGCTTTAAAGGAGGTTTCAGCGTCACAAGGGATGATGTTAGAGACCTTAAGAAAGGATCTTGAAGCTCACAGGCTAGCACCCGACAAAGATCCTCGAAGAAGACTCGAGACCATTACAGCCGCAGGCGAACTTCAGATACCATTCACAACCGGCATACTCGTTGGCATAGGCGAAACAGAACAAGATCGAGTTGATGCTCTTATGCAAATAGCAGACCTCCAAAGACGATACGGGCACATTCAAGAGGTAATCATCCAAAACTTCGTGCCGAAGATCAACACAAAGATGGCGACTTCTGAACCACCCTCGTTAGATTCTCACGTTCGATCCGTAGCTATCGCGCGCCTCATCCTTCCCGGTGACGTCCATGTCCAGGTTCCACCCAATCTAACTGATGATCTCAAAGCACTGATTGCAGCGGGAGCTGACGACCTTGGTGGAGTCTCACCGATCACCATCGACCACATAAACCCCGAGCGGCCGTGGCCAGAGATAGAGACCTTAGCTAAGCTCTTACTCGAAGACGGAGCCGAGCTCATTGCGCGCACGCCGGTTCATCCGCTCTACGCTACCAAGGAGGGATTTATAAGTAGTAATGTCCGTCCCTACCTACTGAGGCATATCGATGCGACGGGCTTTGCCAGGGAAGACGGATTCTACTCAGGTGGATCACATGAGTTCAAAGCAGATACTTGGCAATCACTAGAAACCAAAAAGGAAAGTCCGGCTCTAACAGAGATCTTTGACTCGGTGGAACACGGAGACGAGTTAGGAGAACCTGAGCTCGGCATCCTATTTGGAGTACGAGGAACACACGTAAAACGTGTTGTGGAGTTTGCAGACCATATTAGATCGAAGATCAACGGAGATGTAGTTACATTTGTGGCGAATCGAAACATCAACTACACAAACATCTGTACCTTTAAGTGTCGTTTCTGTGCGTTTTCAAAAGGACCGCTCTCACTCAATCTTAGAGGCGAACCCTATCTACTCAATGTAGGTCAGATCCTAGACAAGGTGTTCGAGGCAAAGCTGGCAGGAGCGACCGAGGTTTGTTTACAAGGCGGAATACATCCGTCGTTTGACGCTGACTTCTACGTCAACTTGATAAGTACCATCTCTGCACAGATACCAGACATTCACATTCACGCATTCTCCGCTTTGGAAGTGTTGCAAGGTGCGAAACGCTCAAATATAGAGTTGCGAGAGTACCTCCAGATGCTTTATCGTGCTGGACTCCGTACGCTACCGGGCACGGCAGCCGAGATACTAGACGACTCAGTTAGAGAGACTATCTGTCCAGACAAACTAAATACCGCAGAGTGGCTAGAGGTACACGAAACTGCCCATGAAGTCGGGCTTCGATCCAACGTAACAATTATGTTTGGATCAGTTGAAACGCCTGAGTCTTGGATCAAACATCTTCTACTCACAAGAGCACTCCAAAAAAGAACAGGCGGGTTCACCGAGTTCGTACCTCTGCCATTTGTCCATATGGGCTCGCCAATATATCTTCAAGGTAGATCGCGAAAAGGACCAACCTACAGAGAAACTCTCCTTATGCACGCGGTAGGTAGACTCGCCTATGCTCACACCATACGCAACGTCCAAGCAAGCTGGGTGAAGTTAGGACCACACGGCGCTCAGAACCTCCTTAAAGCAGGAGCCAATGACCTGGGTGGAACGCTTATGGAGGAGAGCATCTCACATGCTGCGGGCTCTGAACACGCTAGCATGCAAACCATAGCAGAGCTGAGGGAGATTGCAGAACCCATCGGTAGAAGACTAATGCAGCGAAGTACTCTTTACAAAGTTGTTAACGAAGAGCCAAAAGATAACGAACAGTTACTTGCTTACGCGCAACGTCAAAGCGTCACTCTAAAAAGCAGAATATAGTGGCTATATCGTGCAGTTGAATTCGAGTGAAGATAAGTTAGGCCCCGGCGAAGTGAACGCCGATCAGATCGACTATCTAAAGGATCTGATAGATGAGATAATCAAATCAACCAACGCTGGTCACAATCGAGACTTGATCCGAAGGCTGATCACCCAAAGCATAAGGCTCAGCGAAGACGACCTAGACCGACTTGATCTCAAGATCTTAACCTCTGCACTTAGGGAGCTCAGAGACGCTTTCGATATCTTTGCCCCTTTCAAGATCCGGCGCAAATTAACTATATTCGGATCGGCTCGTACTAAAGTATCCGAAGATTCCTACCAGTTAGCCAAAGACCTTGCATGTGCAATGGCAACAGAAGGCTGGATGACCGTTACTGGAGGCGGTCCTGGGATAATGGAAGCTGGAATGGTCGGAGCTGGGAGTAACAACTCCTTTGGGATCGGCATCCGTCTCCCCTTTGAGGACGAAGGGGCTCCATCTGCGAAAGCCTACCGTGTCGAGATGAAGTACTTCTTTACCCGGAAACTAATGTTGGTAAAGGAGTCCGATGCTTTCGTTTCGCTTCCTGGCGGTTTTGGAACTTTAGATGAGACATTCGAGCTCCTAACCCTAATGCAGACCGGGAAAGCCCAGCTTGCACCTTTAGTACTGTTGGAGCCACCCTCTTGTAAGTACTTTGAGCTTCTGTCGGACTTCATACGGGAAGCCATAGAAAAGGGAGGGTATATATCGTCACAAGATATGAGCCTGATTAGTTTTGCAAAGGACGTCGAAACGGCAAAGTCGATCATCACACAGTTTTACTCGAACTTTCAGTCGATGCGCTTCGTCGGTAACCAGCTAGTGATTCGCGTCAAAGACAAACCATCTGAGTCGCTTATCGAGCTACTTAATGAACACTTCCAAGATATCTGTAAAAATCAACCCGACTTTAGACCCATAGAAGTAACTTACGAAGAACTGAGAGACCAAGACTGCCTCGACTGTCACAGAATCGCATTCACATTCAATAAGTCGTCTTATGGAAGGTTGCGTAAAGCTGTAGATCTCATTAACGATAACTCAAGCTCGCCCACCTAGTAGTCGACAATTAACAGGTGTCAAACTGCTCCGCCTGTGGGTTACCAAAAAGCGACCCTCAAGACAAGTGTTCCTACTGTGGAATAGCTGTAAATGGTGCGGGCCAGTACGTGATCGCCCAGTCCGGGACACTTTACACTCTTAGTGCTGGTGGAGTCGTAGTAGGTGAAGCAGTCCCAAAGGAAGAGGTATTTCAACTGAGACGACCTGGGAGGCTCTCCTCAGAGAACTATCTAGTACCTGTAGAAGGAACCTTCCAGAGTTGCGCCGCTATTCTCAACAAGGCGCTTGATTCGATAGCTCAAATCAACTTTGAGGAACGATATCTAGATGGGGCATCCTTTGCTGCATATATCGATACGAAAGACCGTAACACGCGGCTAGTTCTCCGAAAAGATGGGGATCACGGAGTCCACATTATCAACCCACATGGAGATATCGTACTTCTAGCTTCCATAGATTCAGAAAGACCCGAGCTATCCATAGATCTTTTAGTAGTACGGCCCGAGTCCGATCTCCAGCCCTTTGGATACTTTGGGATCATGGTCGCCGTAGCCCAAGTCGCCTGGCATAGCTAGTACGACTTCAAAACATCTAGATAGTCACGAGGCACAGACGTTTCTCACGACCAACTAGCAACTTTGAATCGACAACACTTTCACTACCGGAGATGATATCCTTACGTTACAAGATCAGTTGGGG
Organism: Actinomycetes bacterium; assembly: GCA_021790855.1. The sequence goes on along the minus strand of JAJYFP010000056.1, from coordinate 1,192 downwards.
GTGATCTAAGTGAGTGTTAAAAACTTTGCCATTCCAGTTGACAAAACGGGATGGAAGCTGCTCGACAACTCCGGTACAGTACGCTTTACCTGGGACTACGACACACAGAGAGACAAATTAATAAATCTTTACGAAAAGGGAAAGCGGAGACAGTGGGACGCTAAGACCAGAATCGACTGGAGTTTACCCATAGATCCCAGTAATCCAGCTGGTGGCATGGACGAGATGATCCCGATCTACGGCTCGGAGACATGGAACAAGATGGATACAAAAGCAAGAGAGGAGCTTCGTCTTCATCTCTCTGCTTGGCAGTTTTCTCAGTTTCTCCACGGAGAACAAGGAGCGCTTATCTGTGCATCTAAGATCGTGCAAAACGTACCCGACATAGACTCTAAGTACTATGCGGCTACACAAGTTATGGATGAAGCCCGCCACGTTGAAGCCTACTCTATGTTGCTAGACAAGATAGGTCTGGCTTACCCAATCAACTACAACCTAAGAGATATCTTAGATAGCGTCTTGACCGACTCAAGATGGGATATGACCTACCTTGGGATGCAAGTCCTAATCGAAGGACTCGCTCTAGCAGCTTTTGGAGGAATAAGAACCTTCTCGCAAAATGAACTGACAAGAACGGTGACTGCATATGTGATGCAAGATGAAGCCCGCCACGTCTCATTCGGACGTGCGGCGCTTAAAGACTACTATCCGCAACTAACCTCCAAAGAGAGGGAGGAACGCGAAGAGTTCGCAGCTGAAGCCTGTCGAATGATGCGCGATAGGTTCTTAGCTGTTGAGGTGTGGGAAACCCTTGGCTTTGATGTCGAGGCATGCACAAAGTTTGTTGTCGAATCTGAGTCACAAAGTCGGTTTCGCTCATTTCTCTTCATGAGAATCGTGCCTATTTTGAAAGACATCGGACTTTGGGGACCGAAGATGAGACATGCATTCGAACAGATGGGTGTAATTGGGTTCGCTAACACTGATCTTGATGCCATGATGGCAGAAGACGAAACTATCGCCGATGAGATAGACGCCCAAAGACGCCGTGAAGTAGCTAAGGTCATCGCTCTCGGAGAGTCAGAAGAAGGCCCAAACCATCTCTAGAGACAAGCATAACTAACTCAAGGTCGGCAAAATCAAATACTTAGAGTGACTAAGTTGACACAGACAATGTGCTAGAGCCGAACCT
>JAJYFP010000055.1 GCA_021790855.1 Actinomycetes bacterium | reverse complement strand
GTTACTTACTCCGAGATCTCTAAGTACTCCTTGGTAAACCAATGAAGATGGTGTGAATCTGTCTACCAACACTATGCAGCCCTTTCTAAGGGCTGGCTCAATCACTTTACCGATGTGGTCGATTCGAGCCGCTTGAATTAGATAGAACTCGCTCCAAGGGTAAAGGCTGTGTTCTTGCTTCACAACGTTCCTTACAGTCTCTCCTAAAGGAGTTCCTCCTGGTTCACGAGTTGTAATGGTGTTGAGACCAATCTTTTTGAGACGCTCCTCAACGAGTGGTATCTGTGTGGACTTTCCAACACCGTCTGCACCTTCGAAAACCACGAACAAGGATTTAGCTTGGCCCCTATTTTCGTCGGTCGCCATCAGCCCTTCTTAGCTCTTTTCCTGCTGCTGGCACTACGCGGTTTTCTCTTTGGTGACGGAGATGTTCCAGTGCCTTCGGCCATAAGTTTGGAGCGCCTTTCTGATAGTAGATCACTAGCCTCTTCAAGTGTTAAGGTCTCAGGAGAGCGAGATCTACCTAATGAAGCGTTCACCTCGCCGTCAGTTACGTAAGGTCCAAACCTCCCTGACTTTAGTTGAATAGTTTTTTTAGTCAGAGGATCGACTCCTAGCTCTTTGGAAGAGCTCGTACCTGTACCTCGAGCCCTGCGAGTCTTAGGCTGTGCAAGTAGGTGAAGGGCCTCGTGCAAAGCGACTGTCAAGATCTCCTCGTCGCTTTGAAGAGACCTAGAGTCTTTCCCCCTTTGGATATAAGGTCCATAGGGACCTTTCTGGGCGACGATGGGTTCTTTGGTGTCTGGATCTTCGCCAACTACTCGAGGCAGTGAAAGACATATAGTGGCGTCCTCCAAAGTTATTGTGGAAGGATCCATGAAACTCAGCAAAGATGCGGTTTTAGGTTTTGTTTTTTCCTCGGTCTCGCCTAGCTGCACATAGGGCCCAAATCTTCCAACTTTGACGTATATGATTTGACCCGTCGCGTGATCAACTCCTAGTTGTCTGTCCACATTTTTAGCGCCTTCGATGAGTTCTAAAGCGTACGGGACACTTAGTTCGTCAGGCGGAGTCTCCTCAGGTATGGAAGCGGTCTCCTCTCCCACCTGGACGAAGGGACCATAACGGCCCACCCTTACGATTACCTCGCGGTCATCGGTGGTGACTCCGATCGAGAGCGTGGACACTGCGCGAGCATCTATCTCTTCTAGTTTTGCTTCGATCATTGGCTTTAGACCTGGCTTGCCGTTCCCGAAGTAAAACTGTTTGAGGTAAGGTACGGCGTCTTTAGCGCCTCCAGCTATTTCATCTAGGGAGTCTTCCATCTCGGCGGTGAAGGAGAAGTCAACTAATGGCCCAAAGTGCTGTTCCAGTAGATTGACAACGGCAAATGCGAGAAATGTAGGCACTAGGGCCTGTCCCTTTTTCCAAGCGTAGCGTCTCTCTAAAATAGTCGAAATGATCGAAGCGTAGGTTGACGGTCTCCCTACACCCAACTCCTCCAAGGTCTTGACTAATGATGCCTCGGTGTAACGAGCGGGAGGTTGAGTGTTGTGACTCGTTGCAGTTAGTTGTAGTGCTCTGTAACGTTCGCCGACAGTCAACTTCGGAAGAGGTCTCTCCTCGTTCTCTGGAGTATCATCTGAACTCTCTTCGTAGACAAGCTGGTAACCGGGTGAAGTGATGACCCTACCTGAGATGGAGAAGTGAGCTTCGGTGCCTGATCTAAAAGTTTCTTGACGGATATTTGTGTCTTGTGAAGTCAGTGCAGAAAGTCGAACAACTGTCGACGTCCCAGTAGCATCGTTCATCTGTGAAGACACAGTTCGCTTCCAAATTAGTTCATAGAGTCTAGTGTCGTCCGGACCAAGCTCCCTAGCGACCTCTTCCGGGGTTCTCCAGCTATCGCCTGCCGGCCGAATCGCTTCATGGGCTTCTTGAGCGTTTTTAACCTTGTTTTTGTAATGCCTTGGCGTTTTAGGTACAGATGACTCCCCGTATCTCACTCTAGCAATCTGTCTCGCAGTCGTGATAGCTGACTCTGAGAGCTGGGTCGAGTCAGTTCGCATGTAAGTTATGTAACCGTTTTCGTACAAGCGCTGAGCGACGGACATTGTGCGTTGTGACGAGAAACGCAGTTTTCTTCCAGCCTCTTGCTGAAGAGTTGAGGTCATAAAGGGAGCGGCTGGGGACTTGCGATATGGCTTCTCGTCAAGATCTTTGACTATAAACTCTGATCCTTGAAGCGCTTCAATGATGGAGCTCGAAGATTCATGATCTAAAAGGACGGCTCCTTGTGTGATAGATTTTTCGTTTAGAGTTCCGGTCTCGATAAAGTCCTTTGAGCCAGCGATCCTTTTCCCAGCGAAAGTTACAAGACGAGCATTAAAGGACATTTGGTCCTTGGCGATTTGAGCCTCTATGTCGAAGTACTCTGCCGATTTAAAGCGAATGCGAGCTCTTTCTCGCTCCACAAGCACTCTGCAAGCCACGCTTTGTACCCTTCCTGCAGAGAGTCTAGGAAGGATCTTGCGCCAAAGTACTGGAGATACCTCATAGCCGTATAGTCGATCTAGAATCCTTCTGGTTTCTTGTGCATCCACCAATCTTCTATCAAGGTCTCTTGGAGATTGAATCGCTTCTTGAATTGCCCGTTCGGTAATCTCATGGAATACCATTCTTTTGACGGGTACTTTCGGCGAGAGCACCTCTAGGAGATGCCAGGCGATCGACTCTCCTTCACGATCTTCGTCTGTGGCCAGATAGAGTTCTGTGGAGTCTTTCAGAAGGTTCTTTAACTTCTTGACCTGGTCCGTCTTCTCTTTTGACACGACGTACAACGGTTTGAACTCATGCTCAGTGTCCACGCCAAGTCGAGCCCATGGTTCCTTCTTTAGCTTAGGTGGTATCTCAGCAGCGTTTTTTGGCAGGTCTCTGATGTGTCCGATCGATGATTCAACGGTAAAAGTTGGTCCGAGAAACTTCGATATCGTTCTGGCCTTTGCCGGAGACTCTACGATAACTAGAGGTTTAGTCACTGCCACCAATTCCTATTGACGGAGATGTAACCGTCACAAAATACTTCTTCATCTCGTTACTCTATCTCTTGGTGGAGATAAATTGGCTAGTCGTCGTCAGCGTCGTCAAGAAACTCATAGGTTGGATTGATTATAGCAAGATGCCCACCTACATCCCCTACTGTCCCTTCAGCTGCAAGACGTCGACCTGTGGATAGCCCAGGAATCTCTGATCTTCCAAGAAAGACTAGCTGGATTCCGCCAGTCGAGTCTTCAAGCCGGACGTTAACAGAGGGTGAGCCAGATGTTGAGCTCACTCTAGTTCTGACTACTCTTCCTGCTACCTTTGCTTTTTTGCGGTAGATTGCATCATGAATTGCGGATGCGCCCGCAACCTCTCCTTTGAGTTGAGAGGAGTTCTCACCCAAAAGCGAGTCCTCGTCGGCGGCTAGCTTCTGCGCTTCTCGTTTCTCTTCTGCAATAACGGTAACCTTTCTCTTAGAAAGTTTGGGCAGTATGTAAGGAACGGTGGTAGCCGTAGCGTGCGGTATCTGACCAATTGCATCAGCTATTGTCTCTGCGGTGTGATCGTGTAGTACGCGTGAGAAGATGGAGCGGTAGATGCGTCTAGGAAGTATTACAGAGACCTCTGACTCACGATCGTCTTGAGCCTCTAAGACTAGCTCTACAGATTTTTTTGCTAACCGTCTATCTTCACACTCGACTATCTCTAACTCGATCTGCCCGAGACCCTTTTCCTGCCACTCTGAGGCGAGTTGACGTGCCTGCTGATTGTCGATTAACATGTGCACTGCGCGAAGTTGATCAGGCATTAGATTACGGGCGTATTTGAGAGCCTTGATAGTTGCTAAGTCTACCTTGTCGACGAAGACCAAAACCTTATGCCGTTTGAGTACCGGTTCTTTAACTGCCAGCGACAGATCTTTTTCGAGCAGTTGGGACTCCATACTGTACTCCTTGTGGAGGTGTAAAAAGGTTAAAATTAAAGCCGGCATAAGTATGACGATCGTCCATGCGCCTTCACGAAATTTGGTGACGATGAATATGAGGTCGACTAGAAACGACAACGCAGCCGAACCCCCATTCACGGTAGCCCGCCAACGCCATCCCGGCTCCTTCAAAGTAATGTGGTGCTTTACCATCCCGGCGCCAGCAAGGGTAAAGCCGGTGAAGACGCCTATGGCATAGAGAGCGATAAGCGCCGTCACCTGGGCTCTGGTGACAACTAAAAGTACGATCGAAACCGCGGCTAAGACGAGAATCCCGTATGAAAAAACCAAGCGATGGCCACGTTTTGTAAACTGCTTCGGCAAGAACGAGTCCTTTGCAGCGAAAGATGCAAGGAACGGAAATCCGGTGAATGAGGTGTTAGCAGCTAATACTAGGATCGCCGCAGTGGAGGCTTGCAAGAAGAAGTAGAGAAATCTTCCGAACGGTGAGACTCCAAAGACGTAGGTAGCTATCTGGGCAACGACCGTTGGCGATCCAGTCGTTCTCGGGATCGCGTGCGTTATTCCTGCTAGTAACGATACACCTGTGAACATAGTTCCAAGGATCAGGCTCATTGCTACTAAGGTGATGCGAGCGTTCCTTGGTTGGGGATCTCGAAACACCGAGACCCCGTTGGAGATAGCTTCCGTGCCGGTAAGAGCGGTTCCACCATTTGAGAATGCGTTTAGTACTAAGAACAAAGTGGCACCAAGCAGGAGACCCGAACCCGGATGTCCCACTGCGATGGCGTTTGGCTTGACCAAAGAGTGTGCGAAAAGGGCTCCTGTAAAGTACCGATAGAGACCGTAGACGATTAAGATTCCCATATTGAATATAAATAAAAAAGTCGGTACTGCAAATGACTTTCCAGCCTCCCTTATCCCTCTCAGGTTTCCAAAGGCGATCAAGATTACAAAGAACACGGCAAGTTCAACTGTGTAAGGGAGCAAAGAAGGTACGGCTGAGGTAAGGGCGTCGACCCCAGCAGCTATCGACACAGCTACAGTTAGCGTGTAATCGATTAGTAATGCTGCTACAGCGACCTGTGCGAAACGAGGTCCAAAGTTTTCTCGGGTTACAATATAGGCTCCCCCCGCTTTGGGGTAAGCTTTGATTACCTGGAGGTATGACGCAGTCACTGCCAGTAGAACAACCAGCACTCCAAGACTGATCGGAAGTACCAGACTAAATGCAGCCGCACCTACCACTGGGATCAAAACCGTTAGCATCGCTTCAGTGGCGTAGGCGGACGAGGACATTACGTCAGAAGATAGGACTGCCAGTGCGATCGACTTTGGGAGTCGCTCGGACTTTAGTTGTTCATTAACAAGAGGCGGTCCTAGCAGCTTATTTTTTATACGATATCCAAACCTCTCGGGTATGTAGTACGAGCTTCCTGGAGGCAGCGCTCCAGGAGACCTCGTAGACGCCGATGAGTTCTGGTATCGAGTCGTGGGTAGGCCGACTTTGGAGTCGTTGGGTTTCGCCGCGGGTGAGGAATTGGGT
>JAJYFP010000054.1 GCA_021790855.1 Actinomycetes bacterium | reverse complement strand
AAAGCAGCGACCTCCAAAAAGAGAGATGGCCTGTAGAACTACAGGCCATCTATTGAGCGGATGACGGGACTCGAACCCGCGACCCTCACCTTGGCAAGGTGATGCTCTACCAACTGAGCCACATCCGCAGTGTCATATAACTTAGTCGCTCTTTCCCAGATATTCGTCATGGAAGTTACCGAGAACTTCGCAAAACATCTCCCCTAGAAGGTCAGGATCTTTCACGAGATCAGGACATGAGGTCACTCCAAAGTGAGTGAGATCCAGGTAAGAGAGGAAGGTAATGTTCAAAGGGGCGCCCTCGGCGAGCGGACCAAACGGTACTACTGACTCCACCAAGTTACCCTCTAGGTAGAGCTCATCGGTGGTTCCAGAGACGTTCGAGACGATGAGATTGAATACGGGATCCAGCCGATCGAAGACCCTTGCCTCGCCTACTACCCGCATAAAGGGAGACAGGAGCGGAGACGCTATCGATGATGCAAAGGACTCTAACATCTTAGGACCAAAGCGAGAGTGCAGCCTTTTCGCCCTCCACGCCTCTTCTTTCACCGCGAGTATTGTCTCACTTAGTGACTCTCGACCGTAAGGCAGAGCGACTAATTGTCCAGCTACTTGGTTGTGCGCTGATATATTTCCGCCCCGTCGAGTAGATATAGGCATCAGAACCACCGGCGAAGAGACAATCTCGTAGGCGTATACGGACTCTAAGTATCTTTCAAGTGCCAACGAGGTGACCGCTAGCACCACGTCGTTCAATGTAGCTTGTGAGTAACGAGCGACTTTACGTAGTCGGGACGTCTCAACGGAGAAAGCATAAGCATCACGAGTGCTCCTAAGAGCCCCCGAGAACGGAAGTTTTGGAGCTCCAAAGTTCAGTACTTCAGGAAGAGATCCCTCCTTGCCCCCTGCAACTGCTGCAACAAGTTGAGACAAAGTATCTTGAAACGCAGAAGCAGACTCAAGTCGAGCTACTGCTTCTTGGGGCAGATCTAAAAGCGCTCGAAGAAGATTGGGTTTTGAACCTGACTCCGACGTTGTGTCTTTGTTTCTTCCGTTGAAGCTTTGCAGCGATAAGGTCTCAGATCCCTCCTGATCCATGAATGAAAAAAGAAGAGAGAGCCCTCCAGCACCGTCTAACAACGCGTGGTGGATCTTGCTCAATATCTGGACCTCATCTCCAAGATCAAACACGTGTATCTCCCAAGGAGGAATATCCCTTCGAAGTGGCTCAGCTAAGATCTCGCCTATCATCGATCTTATCTGAGACGATCCACCAAGGGATCTTAGGTCGTAGATGAAGAGATGCTGATCAAAGTCAAGCTCCCCAACTTTGCTCCAGTAAGGCATGGACAGTGGGATTGGAGAGTCAACGACTGTCAAGTGCAACATTGCGCTACTTGACGCTGCGAGGCGAAGGTGTTCTAGGATCGACTGCCCATCTAGATCTCCTTTAGGATAGGGAGCTACCTTCACCAATGCCGAGATATGAAGCGGCTGATTCTTCGAGTCTAGATACCATATCGCCGTATCGATTCCCGCTAACTGGCTCACAAAGGACCACCTAATCCTTCGTGCATACTCCTATCTAGAAGAGGAAGTCTCTCTAATCCCACTGTGTCCAAAGCCTCCCTCTCCCCTCTCACTTGCCTCTAAGGCATTAACGACCCTGAAGTACACCTCGGGATAGCTCACAAATACCAGCTGCGCAATTCGGTCACCCTCTTCGACGACAAAGGCGTTATCCTTGTCTGAGTTAAAGAGAACAACCTTGATCTCACCTCTATAACCTGAATCGATCAAACCTGGAGAGTTCATTACGGTGACTCCATGTTTGAGTGCAAGGCCACTCCTTGGGAGAACCAGAGCACATACTCCTTCAGGCATAGCCAAGCGAACACCAGTTTCAACGACTCCACGCGAGAGCGGCTCAAGCTTCAAAGAAGTAGTAGAGGTTAAGTCATATCCAGCGTCACCGGCACGCGCTTTCTTCAAAGGCTGTACAGTTTCGCTCAGTACTACATCGACCTGCATCATCGGCTCTTTTTAGATAGTACGTTATAGACACCTTTAGAGGTAGAGTCGTAGAGTTTCATCAAGATCTCCGCAAGGGCATCTTGTCGACTTTTATCTTCCAGCAAGCGAACCTTTCTAGCCACTCCCCAGATCGTACAGAGAACCATTGCCTCAGCTACGATACGAGTAGACATCTTTGACCCACCGGCGACTCGGTCGTGAAACACGATTGGGATCTCTACAATTTTCCCTCCGTATCTATGAACCTCATACGCCATCTCAACTTGGAACCCATACCCATCGGCCTTAATCTCGTCTATTGCAATTTTTTCCAAAGCTTCACGACGATAAGCTCTAAAACCTGCCGTTGCGTCCTTCACTGGAAGCCCGAGAGTCCACGCAGCGTATAAGTTGCCCCCTCGAGAGATAAAGAGCCTGAAGGGAGACAGACCGGGCGCTGAGCCCCCTGGAACATATCTAGATCCAATTGCAAGATCAGCACCGTTATCCAAGGCATCTAAAAGTTTGGGAAGATACTTTGGATCATGGGAAAGATCTGCATCGATCTCCACTAGCGCCGAAGCGCCAGCTTTGAGGCTGTACCTGAAACCGTCTCTATAGGCACTTCCAAGTCCCGATTTAGCAGGACGCTCCATAACTTCGATGTTATGTCCTTTAGATGCAAGTTTTTTAGCGATATCGGCTGTACCGTCGGGGGATGAGTCGTCCACTACCAAAACGGTGGCTTGTGGTAAGGCGTCGAAGATCTTGGAAACTACCGATTCAAGATTCTCGGCTTCATTGTAGGTTGGAACCACAACGTATGGATGTACAGATGGATCTCTCGACTCATTCACCTACTTCTAACCTCCGTGGTAAATAGGGAGTGCTAACCCTCTAGCATAGGAGCATGATGGTATGGATGGACCTAGAAATGACTGGGCTTGACCCTAGACGTCACGTCATCGTGGAGATTGCTACAGTAATAACCGATAGCGACCTGAACATCGTTGTCGAAGGTCCAGATCTGGTAGTGTCAGCAACCTCAGAACAGCTAGCCGAGATGGATGAGGTAGTTACCGCTATGCACCGCCGCTCTGGACTCCTTTCTGAGATTGCATTTTCCAATATAAAGCTTGACGAAGCCCAGCAGATGACTTTGGAGTTCATCAAGACCCACATTCCAGAGGCAAAGACAGCTCCTCTGTGTGGTAACTCCATCGGGACAGATAGGCGTTTCCTAGAGGAGTACATGCCAGAGCTTGAGGAGTACCTACACTATCGCAATATCGATGTCTCCTCGATAAAAGAGTTAGCCAAGCGTTGGTATCCAGGGATCATGAAGCATGCTCCGCAGAAGCAGATGGGACATAGAGCTCTCGACGATATTAGAGAAAGTATCGATGAACTGAAGTTTTATCGCTCTTCGATCTTTCGAGAGACGCTTCTGCTAAAAGAGGAGAAGGATCAGCCACTAGAGGAGTCTAAAGATGACTCCTAATAATCTAAGTCTTCTCATCACTAACGGCTAGGGTTTTCCCATCCTCTTTGATCATTGGGTTAAGTCTCTCAAGACGAGCTCTGTTGTAACGTTGGGCAATAAGACATGGAGTATTAGCCAGTAACGCGTAAGCTACAACTACCTCGTGAAAGAAGCTATACCAGAAAAACACCGGAAGCAGTTGAAATATAATGAGGTACCGGTGCGTGAACTCCGCTCTCTTCGTCTCTAGATAGAATCGAACTTTAGCGTTGCTAGCACCAAAGTCTAGCGATCTCTTGGAGACTCCACCTTTGAACATGTCTCCCGCCTCTGGTAGATACCTTTTCCACTTTCGTATAAAGAGGTACCTCTCATAGAGCAACCCCCGTAGTTCAAAGGGGTAGATTCGATACGATCTCTCCCAAAGAGAGAGCCTCTTTAGCGAGATCTTAGAAGCGAAATATCCCACGACAAAGGAGGTCAACACCCAGTATGTGACGGTAATCGCCATCAACAGAGGTGTGTTGTGCAACGACACCACTATGTCAATCACGAGAACTCTCCCTTAGCGAGATAGAACGATCTTTCCAAGAGATCGACCTTGCCAAGTAGACCTTGACAAATGACCCTATAAATAGAGATAGGAAAAAGAGTAAGGCCAAAGGAGACAACAGGTACCATATCGGTGAGTATCTCCCAATTTTACGACCAAAGAGGTAGGTCTCGACCATAAAGACAAAGACTGCCACACCGGCAATAGCAGTTAAAGAGGGCGAAAGCAAAGCGCCACTTCCCAACTGGCTAAGAAGTGCAGCGCTTGAACCCAAAAACCCTACGACCCACAAAACGCTTAGAGTGGTAGAGACCAAAGAGGTCCTAAGTGCACCAGGAGCCAAGTTCTTCGTAAAGCCCTGAACTAGTTGTCTAATCCCCTCTGGATACATCCTAAAAGCAACTCCGCGGCTCCCAGCAAACACCTTCACCTCATATCCAGAGCTCAAGAAGGACTGCGCTAGTCCAGCGTCATCTAGAACCTCCTTTACGATGCGTCTATGACCGCCGACTTTTTTATAAGCGCTCTTAGCTACACAAAGGACCGGACCAAAGGCTACTTTGGAGTGATGTCTAGGGTTCCAGATCGAAAACGCTCCCGAGCCCATAAGTGCCATTAAGTTTGGGAATAGAGCCAGCGACTCATAGATAGAACCACACCTATGATAAGGCTGAACTGAAATCAGGCATCCTTCACTTGCGAGCTGTGCAGCTCGCAACTTATCTAAGAACTCCTCATCTAACAAAGTTACGTCTGCATCTAAAAATACCACCACATCTCCCTTCAATTGGGATTGATAGGTGGCAAGAGCGTTTGACTTGGGGTTGCAACTACGTTCCAACTCATTGGCGGATACGACGTTGACTCCAAAAGAGTTTGCAATCTTTACAGTGCTGTCGCTAGAGTGGTCGTCTACAACGGTTACAGACAGTAGCGTTGACGCTAGCAGTTGCCCAGACAGGGAGGTCAGTAGGTCAGGAAGTGAGTTCTCCTCGTTACGTGCAGGTACAACGACGTCCATCGTGTGTATTGCTTTGGTGGAACCTTCCACCGATGATCCAACTCCGGACCTACCGCCTTTAAAGGAGTCATCAACTCGCCACAAAAGGGCTGGGGCAACCAGTGCAAATAGCAAGTAGACGTACTCTATGTTCATGAGGCTTCAAAGCGCAGTCTAGACCGGTTGATGACTCGCTCAGAAAAGTCCAAGTCACCCAAAGAGATCTTCATTTCAGCAAGTTTTGCAACTACTTCACTGAGTCATCTCTCGAAAGATCTCAAAAGACTCATACCTATTGCTGCCAACCGGAGTCACCGAGAAGGTGCCTACTCCTGCGTCCTTGAAGGCTTCGACCCTCTCTTTCACGAAACCCTTAGAGCCCACGAAGTTGGAGAGCTTGAGGAGCTCCTCTGGAACTTTCTGTGCAGCCTCCTCCTTGTGTCCTGAAAGATAAAGCTCTTGGATCTCTTGTGCCTCTTCTTCATACCCGTAACGTCTGGCTAGGTC
>JAJYFP010000053.1 GCA_021790855.1 Actinomycetes bacterium | reverse complement strand
AGTTTTACCTTTTCGGTTGAACGGAGATAGTTTTTTCGCAAGCGGCTCACAGTTGAACAAACTGGGAGCCGCTTGACATACGTCACGTTTTCGGTAGGTTCAGTTGCTTATACTGAATAATATGCGGGTGCAGTTATCGACTTCTATGGCTTCATAGATATAGAAGCGATAGTCCCGTTTCGTCAGTGAGCAGACAAATGATTACTTGTGTCTAGCCAGTGGCATAACCTGCAGGTAACACAGAAACGAGAACATGAAGACATCAGGGACGATGTTTTCATTAGCTATAGCTTAGGTACCACCTGCACTTGTGGTTGCGAATTTGATACTTATACAGATGAAGTCTCAGATCAAATTTGTTCTACATGAACTTTCAAGGTTTTACCCAGGAAAACTCGGTACCTTGGAACTGTAATAGCGTTGTGTTCGGATCTGTTGTTGTATTAGGGCTGGGAGCGTAGTTGAGTTCTGCTGTATTTTCCCCTTCTACCTTTGTCGGTAGCAAAGGGCCGCAAAGGCGTAAATTGGTCGCGTCTTTGGGTGAGAAGCCGTCGATCTTTGGGTTTTACCTTGCCCTTGTTGTTTTAGGTGTTGGTTCTGGTGTAATACTTGGCCTACCTTTGGTAGATGGAACACTTACAGAGCTGAGGGGCAAAGGAGGAATCGCGATCTTTCTCGGCTCCGTGACGGGTCTCATTGGAACCTATCTAGCTCTTGTAATGGTAATTTTGGCGAGTAGAATGCCACTATTAGAGCGAACCCTAGGTCAAGTCGGTGTAATTAAATGGCACCGATCTCTTGCGCCATGGCCGATTGTGTTACTTAGTGCACATGCGGTTCTTTTAACTCTTGGTTATGCTGAGGCAGCTAACTCCGGAGTTCTGAAGTATCTCGGTACCTTATTCAATACTTTTCCGCATCTCGTGAGTGCCACAGTCGCTCTTGGAATCATGGTAGCTATTGGGCTGATATCGATCAAACCTATCAGAGAAAATATTCCAAGGGAGTATTGGTGGCTAGTCCATCTTCTTATGTACGCGGCTCTCATATTGTCCTTTGCCCACGAAGTCGTGTTAGGCCCATCTTTTGTGGGGCATCCGTTAGCTCAAGAGTCTTGGACTGTCGCATGGTTAGTGGCGGCGCTACTTGTTATCATCTATCGCATCTTACTTCCTAGCTATCGATCCTATAGACACAAGCTTGAGGTGGTGGAGATACAAAAAGAGGGTCCTGACGTGGTCTCGATAATAATGCAAGGTCGAGATCTTCATAAGTTGAAAATTTCTGGTGGTCAGTTTATGGAATGGAGATTCTTGACTAGGGGTAGGTGGTGGCAGGCACATCCCTTTACGGTATCTGCGAGACCGCGTGACCCGTACATTCGTATTACAGTTAAGGCCGTAGGTGACTTTTCTGCTGACCTCTCCAAGGTTCCGATAGGGACAAAGGTATTTTTCGAGGGCCCGTATGGCTCTTTTACGACATACGCAGCTAGAGTCCCGGACAAGAAGGTTGCAATATTTGCTGGTGGAGTTGGGATTACAGCTGCACGTGCATTGATAGAAGATTTTCCTCCCAAGTCAGCGCCTGTTGTGGTTTTTCGCGCTTCGTCTGAAGACGATCTCGTTCTTCTGGATGAGCTCATGGAACTTATAAGACATAAGAAGGGTTCAATACATAAAGTTATAGGATCTCGGAACCAGGTCAGTATGGAAGATCTGACAAAGGTAGTCGAAGACGTGCGAGATCGAGAGATATTTATATGTGGATCTGATGGATTCGTAGATGCATTGCAAAGAGCCCTTCTCCGAGCAGGAGTTTTCTACGACGCATTACACGAAGAAGCTTATAGCCTGTGACGGAGGTCTTTGAATGAAGAAGTTCTTTACGGTGATAGTGGCGGCAGTTGGAGGGTTCTTTGGTGTTACGTTGCTCCATGGAGCTAATGCCACGTCACTCAACGCCACCACTAAGCTAGCTGGGAGCAAACAACCGGGAGCCGGAGGATCAACAACACCGAAAAGAGGGTCGGTCTCTCCCAAGAGGCCCACCCCAGTGCAAAGTGCAACTTCTGTTGTGAACGGTTCCTCCGTTGGAAAGTCTATTAACTACGGATATGGGCAGATTGCCATAAAGGTCACCGTCGCAAATAACAAGATCGTTAATGTTGGCGTTAGCTCGGTAACAACTTTGGACGCGTACTCTTCTCAGATAGAGCAGCAGATAGTTCCTAGGTTACGGTCTGAGGTACTAAAAGCAAATGGTACTCATATCCTTCTCATTACGGGTGCTACCTATACCAGTGAGGCTTATGCAATGTCACTTCAAGACGCGCTAAATAAACTTCACTTCAAATGATCTCTCGTTCGGTAGAGGCCATGGGAACTGTGTTTAACTTCTATGTCGATGCCGAAGGCGCTACCAAAGAGATGTTAAGTGATGCGATTGACGAGGCTGTCCTAGTTCTTGCCCACATCGAGACACGTTTTAGCCTGTGGATCCATGAGTCGGAGTTATCGAGATTTCGTCGCGGAGAAGTCCAAGAACCCTCTAGTGAGTTCGACGAGGTTATGTTGCTATGTTATAAGGCCCTCGAGATAACGGGAGGGTTCTTTGATCCTTGGGCCCTGCCCGGAGGTTACGATCCTACTGGTTTGGTGAAGGGCTGGGCAATCGAGAAGGCGATTGAGGTCCTGAAGGTGAATGGAGTCCGCTCAGGAGGTATAAATGGTGGAGGTGATGTTGCACTTGTGCCTGGATGGAGGCAGCAAATAGGTGTCCAACACCCCCGCTATCGAGAGGAACTTTGTGCCATAGTGAACGTGGAGAATGCGGTTGCGACCTCAGGAGTCTATGAGCGGGGTTCTCATATTATCAACCCCATTGGTAAGGAAGTGTCAGGCGTGTCTGCAACGGTAGTCGGAGAGGAACTCTGGCTTTGTGATGCTTTGGCTACTGCTTTGGTTGCAGGAGGGGAAGACGTACTCTTCTTGTTGGAGAGATATCCCAACTACGAAGGGTTTTTTATAGATCGATATGATCATTTGTTCAAGACCTCTGATATGAACCTAAACACTTCTAACCATTAGAATCTCCTCCTCTTAACGCTAAAAAGAGTTCTACGCTATCGTGAAAGTCTCTTAAAGATATTCCTAGTTCTGACTCGACTTTTTGTACGCGATAGCGTAAGGAGTTAGGATGAATATCTAACTCCTTGGCGGCAGAGTTGATATCTAGATTCTGTTTCAGTAGAACTCGAATTGTGCGTATTAGAGTTGGCTGATTCAAGATCGGTTCAATGAGGCTTAGGCGTCGCTGTCTTAGAACAGTTTTAGGAACGTAAGACTCTACAAACTCGGTGAGCGAAAGTTCTTGGAAACTACGTACCCGATCTCCGATGTTGCCAGTCATAGAATGTGTCTCCCTCAAGAGAGAGAGGCAGTATTCGGCTTCTCTCATCATCTGTGGCAGATGTCGAAGGCCGACGTAGCGTTCGGAGATGCCGATTAAAAAAGAGGTCGACTCCACTAGTGCATTGACAAAACTTTCGAACTCGAAATCTTCGTCTTGTACATAGATGGCTACTCCTTTAGGAAGGAGATCTATGAGGTAAGGAGACTTCAGTAGGTAGACGACTTTAGTCGCAATCTGGTTTAGCTCATTGATTGTCAAAGATCCACGGCGTGGATGTTCAAATGGCTCTATGTGAAGGATCCAACCTGCAGACTCGGTCTCTATTCCAATCGATATGAGGTTTTCAACTGAGTGTCTTCGAAGTGAAGTGTGCGACTCTGATGACGTCTGATTCTGCTGTATTGAGGGGTTTGTCGCTAACTCTTTCATTAGCGTTCGCCTCTTTATGTCAGTTGCTCGAAGGGAATTTTCTCGTTGCTGTAAGGTTGCTGCAATAAGATGGGCAGTTGACCGAAGAAGCGGAAGTCTTAGATGTGCGGATGATCCTGATGCTGCGGTGTCTAAGGTGACTAACCACCCCACGATGGCGTGGCGGCTTCCAACCGATATAGCAGTTCCCGCAAGATCTATGGTATTGAAGTCGATTACTGCTGAGACGTACTCAGCTGCTTCAACACGATCTTCCTTGTCAAACTCTGATTCGTTTAGGGAACTTGGTGTCCATGGTCTGAAGTGGTGTCCAGTTTTGTCTTTTCGTTGAGACGACGAAGCGTTCTCTAAGTGTGGGAGTTCTATCTGCAACTGACGTTTTACTGCCTCCGCCACTTCTTTGTGCCTATTGACGTCGTTGTGTCTTTGATCAAATGCGATAATCTCGTATTGCGTTCCTAGAATCATCACCTCTACGCGTAGGAGTTGAGACATGCGATTGCAGATTGAGCTTAAAGGAGCGGGTTCAGAAAGGGAAGAAAGCAGGTAGTCCTGCATGGAAACGAATCGAAGCAGTGTATTGAGATGCGGACTTGCCAGTGATTGATTTACAAACGCGATTACCTCGGCGAATCCCGTTGTGTAAGGAACGCTGAAGAGCGGAAACTCAAGAGCCTCTGCCTCTTCAATGAGAGCCTTGGGGATTGCATTGAAGTTGACTCCAAGTCCAAAACCAAGTGCTGTAATACCGCTGGCTTTGAGTTCTTGTATAAGTTCTCGTTGAGCTTGCGGACGAGACTTGAGTCTAAGGCCTGTGGTTAAAGCGAGCCAGTTGCTCGACACCCACCTTGAAGGGTTGGCAACCTCTATGGCGTGAGCTCCACTCACGAGTCGTTTGAGATCGTTGTTAGAACCCACCACGAGGCGTAGACCGAGATAGGTTTGTCCTAAAACATCACCGAGAGTGATCTGTGAGGGCGTATCTTGAGTATTTGACATGTGCTTCTCGAGTCTAGATCATGAAGTGTGAATTGTTAAATTACACATATTTAGTTTCATATTTTTGTACCAGCATACTTTATCAGGGTGTTTGTGAACAAGTAAAAAGTAATGCAGAAATTCTTTCCAAAACGACCGATTAAATCTTCCCTCCAACTAGTTTTATAACTCCCATTTGGTGGGTGGTACCAATCGAAGAAGTACCAGTAGCTCCTTGAAAACGGAATAAGGACAGACATGTAAGTGCGGGACCCGTACATGACATAGATCTGTAGATGACTAGATGCCTACCTATAGGTAGATATCTAGAAAGCTCTGTCTATCTCTCATGTACATATAGGGTTCTATAAGTCAATAAGCACAGATAACGGACAACATAACAATTAGTTCGAAGATGTGCCAGCATCGCTTTAGCCTTTGGCAACAACTACATATAGGTAACTAGATATAGGTGTGCTAGAGACAAAGCACAAACGATGCATCAAGTCGTATCTAGGTAGTTTCTATCTAGACACGTTTTCGATGGAGAGTTTGATCCTGGCTCAGGACGAACGCTGGCGGCGTGCCTAACACATGCAAGTCGAACGAGGTACCAAGGTAGCAATACCTGAAGTACTTAAGTGGCGAACGGGTGAGTATCACGTGAGTAACCTGCCTTGAAGTAAGGGATAACACCGGGAAACCGGTGCTAATACCAGATACCCTCTCTCTTTCGCATGGAAGGTTGAGGAAA
>JAJYFP010000052.1 GCA_021790855.1 Actinomycetes bacterium | reverse complement strand
GTTGTGTCTTAGAGGCTTTAGGCGATCACCTTGGAATCGAACGCTTCGCTCAGGAGGCAGTTCCAATGGATGAGGCTCTCGCTGTAGTGACGTTAGACGTCTCTGGACGACCGTATCTATTCTACGGAGATGAGATTCTTATTGGGCATAGTGCATTGGGTGTTCCAGGATTTGACCCTCAACTAGCAGAAGAGTTCTTCAGAGCTTTTTGTATAGGCGCTAGAGTCACTCTTCACGTTGACTACGTTCGAGGTAAGAACACGCACCACATGCTCGAGGCAGGATTCAAGGCTTTTGGCCGTGCTTTGGGTAAAGCCGTTAAAGTAGTCGGAGAGACTGTTCCATCTACAAAGGGTGTGATCTAGATAGCTATTGCAGTTCTTGATTACGGTATAGGTAACCTGTTCTCAGCTTACAAGGCTGTTGAAGCTGTCTCAGGTGAAGCGTATCTAGTGAACGATCCGAAAGACATTGGATCTCCCTCTGGGGTAGTTCTTCCTGGCGTGGGTGACTTTGGCGCATGCATGGAGGCGCTAGACGAAAGAGGTTTCAAAACTTTAGTACTGGACCTAATTGGAGGAAAGACGCCGTTTCTTGGAGTCTGCGTTGGCATGCAGATGCTGTTCGAGTACTCAGAAGAGTCACAAGGTCATACCGGACTTGGCGTGTTGCCAGGAACGGTAAGGAAGATTCGAAATGCCCGTCGTCTACCGCAGATGCAGTGGAATACATTAGAGCTACACAAAGAGAGCGGAGAGTTATACGCCGGTATCGATGATAAGCCCTGGGTGTACTTTGTGCACTCCTATGCGGTAACCTCGAGTGCATTCGCTACGGCATACTGTGACTATGGCGAAAGATTTGTGGCGTCTGTCCAGTTTGCTAACGTATTTGGAACTCAATACCATCCTGAGAAATCTTCGAAGATAGGACTGAGTATTCTCACTAACTTTGTTGCGATAACGGAGGGTAGAAAACTTTGAAACTGATACCTGCAATCGATATAATTAACGGACGCTGTGTTCGTCTTGTTCAGGGAAACTACGATAGCGTGATCGACTATGAAGATGTCGAAACAGCGGCTAGCTATCTCTTTAGTTTAGGAATTGGCTCTATTCACATAGTTGATCTTGATGCAGCTAAGGTCGGTTATCCTGTGAACGTTGACTTGATCGAAAGAGTCGCGACAAAGATAGGAGTTGAAGCCCAGGTAGGCGGTGGAGTGCGTTCGCTAGAGTCAGCACGGAAGTACCTTGAAAAAGGAGTTGCAAGGGTTATCGTTGGGACATCAGTCGTACATGATCGCGAGTATTTTGCTTCACTAAACAAAGAGTATCCAGGTAGAGTTATTGCATCGTTGGACTATCGGCGTGTTGGTCGTACTCTAGCTGTTGCTACACATGGATGGCAAGAAAACTCTGAGATCGAACTCTTTAGAGCTATCGAAGACTGCTTGGACTTTGGCTGCAAGCGTATCCTGGCAACGGACATTTCGAAAGACGGAACGTTTAAAGGTCCTGATACGAGAACCTATACAGCTATATTAGAGCGTTTTGATGTGGAACTTATAGCCTCTGGAGGCGTGGGGACACTTGCTGATCTTGAGGAACTCTCTGAGGTGAACGTAGCAAGTCGCAGTATCTTTGGAGCCGTTGTTGGGCGAGCTATACACGATGGCAGAATTGACCTCAAGGAGGCTCTGTCAAAGTGGACGTCGTAAGAGTCATTCCCTGCCTCGACGTAAAAGATAGCCGAGTTGTCAAAGGTGTCGGTTTCTTGGATCTAAAAGATGCAGGCGACCCTGTCGAACTAGCTTCATACTACGAGAAAGAAGGCGCTGATGAGCTGATCTTTTTAGATATCGGTGCATCGGTTCAACTATGGTGGATCTGCTGCGGGATACAGCGTCGGCAGTTTTCATTCCTCTCACAGTCGGCGGTGGAGTTACATCCTTGGATCAGGCTGCAGTTATCTTGCACTCTGGGGCTGATAAGGTGTCGTTTAACTCTGCAGCCGTTAGAAACCCGAAGTTGATCGGTGAGGTAGCCAAAACCTTCGGTTCCCAGTCTGTGGTTGTAGCGATAGACGTTAAAAGGGTTGGCAATCGCTTTGAGGTATTTACTCATGGAGGTACGCAACCAACAGGTGTTGACGCACTCTCTTGGGCCCAAGAGGTCGAGGAACGGGGAGCTGGCGAGCTGCTTGTCACCTCCATGGATCGAGATGGGACAAAGGAGGGTTTCGACATTGAACTTGTAAAGGCAATGACTGAAACGACATCAATACCTGTTATCGCCTCTGGTGGCGTGGGGTCTATTGAAGACTTTGTTGAAGGAGCATTAGAGGGTAGTGCGCAGGGACTATTAGCTGCATCTGTATTTCATTACGGTGAGATCCGAATCAAACAAGTCAAAGATGCGCTATTTTCTAAAGGACTAAATGTTCGCCCAGTTGAGCTTTGTTCTTAACTGTCTTAAATGGAGGTACCGTGACCGACGGAGACAAAACTAAGCAGCCAATAACCATGCTGGCTGACAGAGTCTTGGTCTCTCAACCCACCGGAGAAGGGGAGAGGCAGTCTAGGTCAGGTATCCTAATTCCTGCGACTGCTCAAGTGGCTAAGAGACTTACGTGGGCTGAGGTAGTCGCGGTTGGTCCGAGTGTGCGATCTATAAAGTCCGGTGACTTGGTTCTTTTCTCTCCTGATGATAGGTATGAGGTTGAGGTTCAAGGTGATGCATACCTAATACTGAGAGAACGTGATATCCATGCAGTCGCTGCAGACCGCATAGAGAACGAGACAGGACTTTATTTGTGAACAACTCAATGCCAACAAAGTCACTTATATGTGACTTTGAACTCGATACGCTAAGATACTCGACAGATGGTCTGATTCCAGCTGTTGTCGTTGATGAAAACGAAGCGGTTCTTATGGTCGCTTATATGGACAAGACAGCGCTGGAGAGATCTATACAGACCGGAAGGACGTGGTTCTATTCGCGTTCTCGACAACAGTACTGGGCTAAGGGTGAAACCTCGGGAAACGTGCAAATCATAAAGGAGATAAAGAGCGACTGTGATCTTGACACTTTGTTGGTGAAGGTGGTTCAGATCGGTGAAGGTGCGTGTCATACCGGAGCATACTCATGCTTTTTCAATACAGTGGCTAAGGAGAACCGCTAGAAGGTGTACTGCAACTTTGATGACATCTTCAGTGGTTTCGATCAGTTCTATCAGAGATGCCTATCTTCCAAGCTTGCTCAGGTCAAGGTGTCTTTGATCGCTGATACGTTAACCCCACTGACAGCGTTCAGTAGTCTAGTTAAAGACGACAGTATCGGATTTATTCTAGAGTCCGTTGAACAAGGTGAGCGATGGTCTAGATACTCTTTTGTAGGTCGTAACCCACTTGCTGTGGTGACCAAGACAACCGACTCAGTTGTAGTCGATGGTTATGATCTCCCGATGGAGTCTGATGGCCAGAGAGTTTTAGACTATGTAGATGAACTACTAAAAACGTATCGTGAGCCTGTCGTTCACGAGGTATTTGATTCAGGGTTAGTCGGCTACCTGGCGTATGATGTGGTTCGTGAAGTGGAGCCTATCTTGGGACCCGGGCGACCTGATGGCACTGGTATGCCGGACGCCCACTTACAAGTGGTTGGAGAGCTGGCGATCTTTGACCATTGGCGCCAAATAGTGACACTGGTGAAAAATGTGATAGTACCAGAGGATCGATCGGAAGAGAGTCTCCGAGGAGAGTTTAACGACGCTGTCGCATCACTAGAGGCCATGGTGAGGGACTTGACCCATCCAACCTTACCGCAAGCTAGAGTGTATGAGGCGACTCAAAGTGTTGCTGAGCCAAGCCAACGCTTCGTGTCTTCGCAAGAGTATATAGACGCAGTTGAAGTCGCTAAAGAGCAGATACTTGATGGTGAGATCTTCCAAGTCGTACTATCGCAGCGTTTTGGGTTTCAGCTTCATAGTTCTCCGTTTGAGCTGTACCGAGCCTTGAGACTGCTTAACCCTTCGCCGTACATGTACTTTTTGAAGGCGAGTGACTTTAGTGTGGTCGGTTCTTCTCCTGAGGCTCTTGTGAGAGTTACCGGCGATAAGATCGTTACTCGGCCAATAGCGGGAACTCGACCAAGAGGAGATTCAGAGGACGCTGATCGTGCCTTGGGTGCGGAGCTTTTGGAACATCCCAAAGAGGTCGCAGAGCACGTTATGCTTGTCGACTTGGCAAGAAATGATCTAGGGAAAGTATCATCTTTCGGATCGGTAACCGTTAATGAGTTTATGGTACTTGAAAAGTTCTCCCATGTCATGCACCTCTCTTCAGAGGTGCATGGTTGCCTCCGTGATGAATTTAACTCAATTGACGTCTTAAGGGCAACGATGCCAGCAGGTACCTTGTCGGGGGCACCCAAAGTTCGCGCTATGGAGATTATCGATGAACTTGAGACTTTACGAAGAGGTGTATACGGCGGAATCTTTGGTTACTTAGGTTTTAACGGTAACCTTGATGTAGCTATTGCCATACGTACAGCGGTGGTGTTGAACGATGGGAGAGGGTGGGTACAAGCTGGTGCTGGCATAGTGGCGGATTCGGATCCAGAGATGGAGGACCTTGAGTGCATCAACAAGGCTAAAGCTGTTTTAGCAGCAGTCGATGTAGCTAACAGTGGTACTGAATTAAAGGCGGAGCTTTGAGAGGGATTCAACTTCCACTTGATGCGGTGAGGCTCACAGGGAAAGGTGCAAGCGAGTATCTCCAGGGCCAAGTTACTGCAGATATCGGTTCACTAATCGACCGAGAAGACGCAGTCGATGCTTTTATCCTTGAACCAAGTGGAAAGGTAAACTCTCTAGTCACAGTTGTGAGAAGAGACGACGACTTTGTCCTCTTAGTTGACGAGGGATACAGCGAGTCTCTTCTTACAAGACTAAAACGCTTCGCAATTCGGGCAAAGACGGAGTTTGTTCTTGAAGGTTCCGCTCATGTAGTTATTAGAGATCATGAAAGTATGGGGGACTTTAGCCCCGTAACCTACACTTCGACCAACTTGATCCCAGCCCCGTTTGTTTTGAGATTAGGAGAAAAAAGTGAAGTAGACCACGAAGAACTCGAGACTCGTCTGGACATCAATGGTCTTGGCCTACTTAGAGCTGAACGCGTAGCCCCGCTAATGCGTGATCTTTCCGATACCTCTGCCTTCCCTGCAACGTTTCCAGATATTTTTACAGCATCTGTTTCGCTGTCTAAGGGTTGTTACACAGGACAGGAGCTAGTAGCCCGGATGGACTCAAGAGGTTCTACTGCGCCGTTAGTGTTTTCAACCCTTGCTCCGCTTGATGACACCAATTCTTTTGATGCAACTCTCCACTCTGAGACACTTACCGTTGATGATGTCGAAGCTGGTAAAGTCACTACGTTTTATCTCGACGACCACTCAAAGCTTATGTTAGCCACGGGATATGTAAAGAGAAGTTATGCTGATAAGTT
The DNA here is from genome assembly GCA_021790855.1 of Actinomycetes bacterium. The sequence continues at coordinate 84 of JAJYFP010000052.1, read as the reverse complement.
GTCGGTCGAGTTTATTGGTGCGTCTTCAAATGTCCGTTTTATAAGAACTAAACCCTCTTAGTAGTGCGTTGGCACGTAGGTCAT
>JAJYFP010000051.1 GCA_021790855.1 Actinomycetes bacterium | reverse complement strand
GCAGCTTAGCACTGCTTTAAAGTGTCTCTTCAAGACCTTTAACTACTTAAAGAGACTGTCAATAACCAGCAGAAGAAAGTCGTAGAGATGCTCTTGGCGGCTATTTGCTCCGGCACTTACGCACACTTAAAAATATTGATAGTCAAAGACAATTTTATTAGGGTTAAAGAGTCCGTTAGGATCAAGGGCGCCTTTGATCCTACGCATCCAATCAATCTCCAATGGACCATACTGGTCTCTCATAAACTCTCGTTTAATAAGACCGATGCCGTGCTCACCAGAGATTGTACCACCCATCGAAAGTGCTGCCGAAACGATATCCGCAAAGCACCTCTCTGCTAGTTTCAAGACTTCTGGAGCTCGGGACGGTAAAATAAGAGTCGGATGAAGATTACCGTCCCCTCCATGGCCAAAAGTACCGACCTTAATCTCATGCATCTTGGAGATTTTCGCGATCTCTGAGATCATATCTCCAATTCGAGAGACCGGAACTCCTACATCATCTAAGATTGCCGGTCCAAGTCTCTCAAGTGCGGTTAGAGCCAGGCGTCTTGCTTCTAAAAGCGCGTCAGCCTCCTCTGGATCTTCGGTTCTATAGATTTCACCAGAGCCTGCTGCCGCGCAGATAGCCTCTATAAGTCTTAACTCCTCGACTCCTTGGGTACCTTTTACATCACTTTGGGCGACAATAACCGCCTCAGCCTCTTCATCGATACCAAGGTTCTTCCAGCTGTTGATAGCCTGCACCGTTACTTTATCCATTATCTCTAGAAGTGATGGCGACAGCTTCGAGGCTATTTCTCGTAGAGCACAACCCATTTCATCAAGTGTCGAGAAGCTAGCCACGACGGTTCCCGCCACAGGCGGTGGTGCATGGCGCAGTCGCATCGTTGCTTTGGTCACAACACCCAATGTGCCTTCAGAACCTACGAAGAGTTGAGCTAGTCGATAGCCGGCCGAAGACTTCTTGGTCTTTCTCCCAAGAACCATCATCTCTCCCGTCGGCGAGACAATCTCAAGTTGACTCACGTAGTCCGCGGTAACTCCATACTTGACACAGCAAAGGCCACCTGCGTTCGTCGCAACATTGCCCCCTATCGAGCAAAAACTGTAGCTACCTGGATCAGGCGGATAGAAAAATCCTTCCTTTGCCACTGCATCTTTTAGCGATTTATTTATCACACCAGGCTCCACGGTCGCCAATAGATTCACTGGATCAATATCTAAGATTCGATTCATCTTGGCAACATTTATTACAACGGATCCAGATATAGGATCAGCGCCACCTGCAAGACCGCTCAGAGCACCTTGTGGTATGACGGGAACCTTGAACTCGTTGGCCAACTTCACTACGCTTGCAACCTGAGCTGCTGTGACTGGCGTGGTAACCAAGCGAGGCATATCGCCTTGGACAGTCGAAGTTCGGTCAGTTCTGAAAGAGTCCATTAAGTCAGGGTCAACTACTACATGATCCTTGCCTATTCTATCTCTTACCCGATCTACAAAGACATCGCCACTCATAAGCACCATCGATCTGCATGTTCATCCATTCGACAATCTTATCCCAAGATAATCTAGTTCGTCTGCTCATTTAGACCCAGGAGTTAAAGGACTTCAACGTGTACTTACTTCATAGCTTTAGCTTGGTCGTAAAGTCTCTGAAGTTCTCGTTCTAGTTCTGCCGTCAGCTCTACGATCGCTCCACGAGAGACAGTCTTAGAAGTAGAACCGGTTCTACTTAGGTACTTTACGGAGTCGATCTGGCGCCCAACGATAGCACGTACCACTGCCGGTCGAGGCAGTTTAGCCCCCGGAGGCATAACCTTTCCGCTACCATAAAATGCAACCGGTACGACGGGTACCTTTGACTTTAGGGCCAAGTAAGCAACGCCTTCATGCAGATGTTCAACTCGGTCTCCGACCCGCCTTTCACCTTCGGGGAATACCACAAGAGCGTCTCCGCTTTTCAAAATCGCTAGTGCTGTATTCAGAGAGGTTCTGTCTGTACTATTTCGATCCACAGGGAAACCGCCAAGGAGTTCAACCAGACGCCCCAACCAAGGATTCTCCCAAAGTTCAGCTTTCGCCATATATCGTACAGGTTCTTTTAATACCGAACCAACCAACGGCGTATCGACATAGGACCTATGGGTTGGTGCGAGTATGAAGGGTTTAGAAGGCAAAGGAGCCTCATAAGACACCTTCGTATGGAAGTAATACCGATTGACTAAGTACACTAACGTTCTAGCAAATCCATAGAAGGTAGAGTTCTGTACCCTTGGAGTACTTTTCATTCGATTTACTACGCTTGTCATAGTCTTTTACTACCTTTTCTTTCTATCCCCAACTCGTCAGAGAGCAACTCTTCGACACGGGCATTCAATAACGTTACGACTGCATCAAGCACATCTTGTGCACTAAGGTTCGAAGTATCAAAGACGACGGAATCTGGAGCGGGAGTGCTTGGAGAGACCGCTCTCGTGGAGTCAGCTAGGTCTCTTGACGCGATTGTTTCACGCTCTTCTGGCCTTCTAAGCACCTGGATCTCCCTTGATACACGCAAAAACACCTTGAAGTATGCGGTTGGAAACACAACAGTGCCGATATCTCTGCCTTCTACGACCGAAGAACCGTGAGCATTCACCCAGGATCTTTGCAAACCAACTAGATAAGATCGAATCTGAGGGTTCGCAGAGACCTTCGGTAAGATATCTTGCAACTCTGAAGATCGGAGTCTCCCTGTGACGTCAACGCCATTGAGGAACGTCCTTTCCTCTTCTATCTCGATTGACAAATTACTTATCGCCTCAGTTAGCTGTGTCGAATCCGAAAGGAGCCTACTCTCATTCTCAAGCATCCAAAGAGAGGTCGCCCGATAGAACAGTCCAGTACCAAGTGTTGGCAGACCTAACCGTTGAGACAGCCCCTTTGACAAAGTGGACTTGCCACTGCCTGCCTGGCCGTCAACGGCGATTACTGGGGCAAATGGCCTTCCCCAAGCTGCTTCTTTGAAGTCAACCATCAAATAGTTACTCCCTTATTTCTCTATTTCCTAAAAAGGCTCTAAGATTTCAGATAAGTCCCAGCGATTCTCTCGCTGTTACTTATCTAGATGAAGGATACTATTACCGTGGCAAAAACTAGGTTCAAAACTGATAAGGGACTGGTGGCACGCATGGGCCTCACCATATTTCTCCTTGGAGCCCTGTATGTCCTATTCGTTGGAGTACTTATAGCTATCGGCTTACCGATCATTACGGTCCTTGTTATCGGTATCGTGATTTTATTCGTTCAATACTTCTTTTCTGACAAAATAGCGCTATTTGGTATGCACGGGAAACTCGTTACCGAGCAAGAGGCACCGGAACTATATCAAATCATAAGACGGCTATGTACCTTGGCGAACATGCCAATGCCAAAGGTAGCGATGGCACGCACTGACATGCCAAATGCATTCGCTACCGGAAGAAATCCCAAAAATGCCGTAGTATGTGTGACAAGTGGTCTGTTAAGACGTCTCGACACCGAGGAGGTGGAGGCGGTTCTGGCGCACGAACTGTCACATGTGGCCCACAGAGATGTCGCAGTAATGACGATCGCATCCTTCTTGGGCATGATTGCTGGGATGTTAACCAGAGTCTTATACTACAGCGAACTCTTTGGTGGAATCGGATTTGGCGGAGGCGGGGGCGGAGGTTACGGAGGACGAGGTGGCGGGAGGTCAAACAACAACTCCGCTGCCGGCAATATCTTCGCTATCGAAGCAGGTGTAATGTTGGTCTCCATTGTCGTATATGCGATCTCCTTTCTGCTAATTAGAGCACTGTCACGATATCGTGAGTTGAGTGCCGACAGGTCGGGAGCCATTCTGATTGGTCGTCCATCGCTACTTAAGTCAGCACTTATCAAAATTACTGGAGAGATGGGGCGAATACCTACCAAAGACATACGATCTGCAGCTGCATTTAACGCCTTTTACTTCACGCCTGCAGTCGCTAGGGGACAGTTTTCAATATCAACAATCTTTTCAACCCATCCATCGATAGAGCGAAGGATCGCAGAGTTGGACAAACTTGAACGTGAGCTTGGTACTGCAGAGTAAGCAGTAGGCTCTGACCTAGACGTTGACTAAAGATTTGGATGGTGAGTGTTGGGGATCTTCGATGTGCTAACAGGAAGAACAAAACCGGTTAAGGCTAACTTAGATCGCCTATTTGCGATACCAGGAGTTGCGGTAACGCTTGAGCTTTCTGCAAACCTCAAGTCAGCGAACCGAGCTGGTGTATGCTACAAGCCTGCCTCAGGAAGTGCATTTGAAAACACTCGCGCAGAGTTTATGAACGTCCTAAGGACTATGGTCAGTGATCCTGACCGTAGTATCTATGTATCCAAAGATGAGTACGGGTATGAGTGGGTCGTTATTCAAGATGACGAACTTGAATCCTTGACTACAAAGATCCACTTAATTAACAAAACTTTGGAAGACCACAGCTTCTCTCCCGCGCTTCTTCTCTCCGCTTTTCGTTTCCAAGAGACTGAAGCGGATCAAGTGGTTTATTGGGTGTACCTTTACAAGAAGGGAACCTTCTATCCATTCGTGCCGCTATCTGGTCAAAGAAGAGATAACGAACGAGAGCTAGTGCTCAAAGCGATCGTTGGTACCGACATTCCAGTTGAACCTGATCTCGAATCTTGGCTACCTCCATGGGGTCTGCCGGTATAAAGGATTAGTATTAAGTTACCTAACTTGATCTCAAAAGAACATCTTTCACATTAGCTACCGTAAAAATAAGCGCCATGAAGCAAGGAGGTGTGTCACGTTTTACCGCTGATACAAACCGTATTAGGAAAAGCACAGAGACACCAGGCGCTTACACTTGTCACCTTAGCAGTCCTGTTCACCCTCGTAGGGGGAACCCTATTTTCAATTACCCAGGCGGTCTCTCTATTTACGGGGATTTACTGGGCTATTACTACAGCAACAACGGTTGGATATGGAGATGTTACCCCAAAAAATACCATTGGACGACTAATCGCCGCCGGAGTGATGCTAACAGCTATTCCGCTTTTCGCAAGCCTTTTTGCGGTGATTGCCGCTTCGTTGACAGCCCAGGAGATAAGGAAGGTTATGGGATTAGACAAAAGAGTTCCAAGAGATGGCTATGTCCTGATCATAGGTTCAGGTCCTCTAGTCCGCCAAACGATAGAAGACTTAAATCAAGCCGGACGCTCATGTGTAGTCGTAGCGGAGTCTAGACCAGGAGAGCTCGATGGTCTCGAAGAGTCTGTTCGTTTAATCTCAGGCTCACCTTTAGACGAAGACACCTTGAAAAAGGCTCATCCAGAGCGAGCTCAACAGATCTTAATTACCGCCGAGAAGGACTCGGATGTACTTCTATGTACCGTTTTAACGAAGCACCTCGCTCCTAATGTATCGATCATAGCGGTTGTAACCTCAAGAAAAGTCGCCCAAGCTATAAGCGATCTCGGTGTTGACATCGCATTCTCTTCCGAAGAACTCCTCGGGCATACATTGGCAAAAAGTTTGGAAGCACCACACGCCTCAGAAGTTATAAGTAAGCTTTTAGGGTCGGAGAACTACGAGC